>JAPOUQ010000081.1 GCA_026708585.1 Gammaproteobacteria bacterium | reverse complement strand
GGGCATATTTATGGACCAGAGATAGACCAAATAGGATTTTGACCTAGATCAGATAACGCAAAAATGTTAAAGATCGGATAGGCTTTCCAACTAGCACTCCCTGCCAAGTAACGTTAGTTGATGGACGTGACTGACTCAAATCACCGAGCACACTCGCAGCACGAACATCAATCCGAACTCCTTCTTCCACCATGGTCGTATCCTCAACTTGGAATGCAGCATGATCCATCCATACACCCCATTCTTTAATGGAATCGTGTGATCCCGGTAAAGAAACAGAATACCAACTTGTTGAAAACGAATTTCACTGGATGAAATGATCATGCATTCATGCTGCAGCAGGATGCTTACATCGCATGTGAATAGTTTGAATTGCAACCTCAAGTTCATCGGAGATCGTGATACCAACACTATCGATATTCTGTTTTAATTGATCCAGAGTTGTTGCCCCAATGATGTTTGAGGTAACAAATGGTCGGGAATTAACAAAAGCCAAGGCCATATCAACTGGGTGCAAGGAGTAACTCTCAGCAAGCTGAGTGTACTGCAGAATGCAGTGCTTGGCTTGTTCGCTTTCATATCGCGTTAGAAAATTTGGATAAAGCTCTTTTCGACTTCCCGATGGGAGCTTGCCGCCAATGTACTTTCCACTTAAGGACCCCATAGCCAGAGGTGAATAGGCGAGCAGGCCAATTTTTTCACGGAACGAATACTCACTTAATCCGTGCTCATAAACCCGATTCAATAGACTGTATGAATTCTGAATCGACACGATTCGCTCACATCCTTGTTTGCTTGTATCAAGATACTGGTTAATTCCCCAAGGTGTTTCATTCGATACGCCGATACATCGAACTTTTCCGGATTTCACCAAGTCAGTCATGGTTTGCATCGTTTCAAGTATCGGTGTCTCGTCTTCAGTCTGCTTGTGCACATAAGATGCACCTGCTTCACCCCATAATCCCAATCTGCGGTCTGGCCAGTGAATTTGATAGAGATCGATATAGTCCGTATTTAGTCTTTTTAAACTGCCATTGATCGCTTCGGTAATCTGAGTTCGATTCACTCGGGTCTCACGACCTTGACGAATCCATAACCGATCGCTTCTTCCAGTTACCTTTGTTGCAAGTACAACATCACGACGTCGATTCGTCCTCCTGAACCATTCTCCAATACAACATTCCGTTTCACCTTGAGTCTCCTTGCACGGGGGTACAGGATACATCTCGGCTGCATCCCAAAAATTCACCCCACGCTCTAGTGCATAGTCCATCTGGGCCAAGGCGTCTTCTCGGCTATTTTGTTCTCCCCAAGTCATGGTACCTAGACAAATCAAACTTACTTTAATTCCTGAATCTCCTAATTCGCGATATTTCATGCTACCTCTGGATTATGTTATAAACTGCAAATACTCTGCCTGACTCTATATTTTACTGATGGTTCAATCTCTCTGCCAGATTCTTGAGAAATATCTGAGTTTCTTCAAACTGCAAGATTTGGACCGAAGCATTGCAGATTCCCTTATACAATTTAGTGATCATTCTTCATCCTTATTTTCCCTTGATCCGTATGATTACATCAGATAAGAAAATTCGTCAATTTCAGGATTCCGGGGCAGTCGTATTGCGCGGATATTTCAAGGATTGGGTCGAACCCTTACGTCAAGGTATCGAGAAGAATCTAGCATCGCCTAGTCCATACGTACGCGACTATACCGATACCGGACAAGGCCGTTTCTTTGGTGATTATTGCAATTGGCAGCGCATTGATGAATATCGTGATTTCCTATTTCAATCACCTGCAGCAAAAATAGCCAGCGAATTAATGAAGAGTCAAAACGTCAGACTATTTCATGAACATGTATTGGTTAAAGAACCCGGAACCACAATACCAACACCATGGCATCATGATCAACCCTACTATTGTGTAGATGGTCGACAAAATTGTAGTATCTGGCTGGCGCTTGACCCCATACCTCAACAGACTTCGTTGGAATTTGTTGCTGCATCTCACCGTTCGAATGAAATGTTTCAGCCCGAACGATTCGACAGAAGCCCCCTGTACGAAAATTCCAAATACCGAACCATTCCTGACATTGAAGCTAACCGTGATTCGTATGAGATACTAAGTTGGGGTCTTGAAAGCGGTGATGCAGTCGCTTTTCATTTTCTAACCCTTCACAGTGCTCCCGGCAACCTTGATATTGACCGGAGAAGACGTGCTTTCTCCAGTCGATGGATCGGCGATGATGCAATTTTTGCCGTACGGGAAGGACCGACATCTCCACCTTTCCCAAATAGCCAACTTGAACATGGCGAACCAATTAGCGGAGATGATTTTCCGCTGATTTCAACTTGAGAGGGCTCAGTTAACCTCTTGCTTTGTGGATTGCATATGGGTCGGTATCGGCGGCGGCATATCAAAAATCAGGTTGCTGGCATTTAACGCACAAAATTGTCGGCTTTTTGCTCTTGCAATCAAAGTAACGCCTAACTCAACTGCAAGTTCATAACCCATGTTCGTAGTACCATTTCTTGACACCAGAACCGGTACTCCCATGAGAGCTGATTTCATAACAATTTCCGAGGTAAGTCGACCTGTAGTATAAAAAATCTTGTCATGTCCCGACATATTCTGTATCCACATATCTCCAGAAATGGTATCCATAGCATTGTGTCTACCAACATCTTCAATAAACATCAGTACTTCACCTGCCTGACAAAGTCCACAACCATGTACAGAACCGGCTGCTCGATATGCCTTATTGTGGTCTTTCACCCGATTCAGGACTTCATAGACTTCAGACTGTCGCAAGGTGTTTTGAGGCAACCGGTGCTCATACAGTTTGTCCAATGTGCAACTCAATATCGTTCCCTGACCACAACCAGTAGTTACAGTCTTGCGAGAGGTATCAAAACCTTGCAAACCATTACCATCTCGGGTAGTTACTTCAGCAAGTTCCCGATCCCAATCTACTTGGATTGATTTTATTTGGCCTGGATGATCAAACAGCGTCTGATTACGAAGATATCCCAAAACGAGAAGTTCCGGTCGACTTCCCAAGGTCATTAAAGTAACCAACTCGTCACCATCCACCTTGATTGTGAGGGGTAATTCATCAACGATATTAGTCTGTTGATCCAGTCCATATTGATTCTTGGAATCCACTTGGTGTATTGACTCCAGACCCTCATTCGTAAGCAAAGGCAAAAGACCAAGATAAGGATCTGAACTCTTTTGGCGGGACTGATTAATGGAAATTTCCGAAGGTGGGGCGGTTCGTGTCATAATATGAGGATAACAAAACGTTGATAGTTTCTTTTGAGATTAAACAAAAACGGAACAACGGGAAATCTGAGATAAAATGATCAAGCGAGCAGTTTTGTTATAAGTGCGATGATTTTAGCATTATCATAGTATGTAGAGATGAAATATAACCCAAATTTTTCCTCATGTTCTAGCAACGTGGGTTCTTGAATCGCTACTGACTATTGCACACCATTTGATTAAATTATGTCAAATATTCAATTTGAAGCATCTGACCGTGAAGTTGTCATACCGGTTTCAGTAGTACTCCAAAGAAAACTTAGCTCAGATAGTCTTTGGGGATTACCTCAGTGGTCAGTGTATTCCATCATTTGTGAAAATCAATCTGGCGTTGCAGCAGACAAGATGATCATCCACGATGATGGTATTCATGTGCGGTTTCTATGGACCGGTATGTCCGTTCACTTATATAAAGATGGAAATGAGGGTTACTGGTACAATCTTCTTTCCGACATTCCTTATCTGTTTGTAGGGTGTGATGGGAATTCGAATGACATGGAAATCGAACCCGTCTTTGTGACGGCCAATCAAGATGAAGCGACTGGCGATATGGAGGCTGAGCGAATTGTACTGGAAATTCCAATGCCCGATGAAATGTGCAATATTGTCGAGCGCTATGTGGTCACCCATTATGTGCCTGAAATAAAGAAAAAGAGAAAACGTAAAGACTGGCTTAGTGATTCCGAATATGTCAAAAAAACAAACTACAGACACTGAACAAGAAGCCTTCCTGTCGCGATGGTCTCGACTCAAAACAGAACATACCGAACAGGAACTCGTTAAATCAGAATCCGATGAAGCTCTATCGGATACTGCGATGGATACCCAATCTGATGAAGAATCCCAGGTACTCACCGATGAAGATATGCCTCCTATTGAAAGTCTCGATGAAAACAGCGACTATTCATTATTCATGTCAAAAGGAGTGAGTGAAAACCTGCGTCGAATGGCTCTTCGCAAGCTCTTTTCGCAGGGTGTTTTCAATATTCGTGATGGTCTGGACGATTATGATGACGATTTCACTACATTTGAGTCTCTAGGTGATTTGGTAACCTCAGACATGAAACACCGTGAGGAGATGAAAGAGAAATTAAAGCAGAGAGAACTTGATGAAAAGAAACAGGAAATTACTGATGAAGATGAAGCGGTGGATGTGAAGAAAGGTGAAGTAGAAACGGATACAGATAATAAAGAGTCGGAAACAGATTCAACCAATGAACAGAGCGAATCGGTTGACGAAACGGAAGATAATCCCCACCCTTAACCACTCTGAAATGATTCGCATTTTTTTAATCACCAACGTGATTTTCGTCTGATTCGATTGCATAGAACACTCTACTGAGATAGCAAACTGAATAAACCGCCCTGGTTCAAGCTTGAAATACAACACAATCGCCTGATCATAACCCTTTGGCGAAGCATATATCAGAACGAATCTGTGATCGCGAAATGATTGACAAAAAAAGTCCGTCTACAACCATTCGTCCAATCTCGACATAACATAGCCGAATAAATTTCTTACCAACTATCAGAACAGACCGTCAAGCTGTTTTTTGCGTAGAATGATCCTGAAAATGCGCCCATACCAGTCGTTAATTTTCTGTCTACAACCACCTGCATCACAAATCAAGAATTATTCGGATATACCGAACTTACCAAGAATGTGCCTGCTTTCAATGTTCAGCATTGCGACTCTGTCGATGGTAGTGAGAGAATTTGCTACGATCATAAGCATACCGAATTGAATTCGGGCCATATGAATCCCTAAGACTATTCAGCAAACACTGGTTTGGACGAACTTTCCAACTCTCACCTAGCGATACACAACCGGTGGTTCCAGCATACTGAGTATAACGAATCTTAAGCGGTACATGACCATCCCGATACTGTTCTAATAATTCAAGCAAACTCTTAACCGCCTGATTATCAAGCGAAGTCTCCTGCCATACCAACTCTAAAGCAATCAGGCCCTCATTTCTCAACTCTTCCATATCCATAAGCATATTGGCATTCAGTTGATAACTATCGATAAGCTCATTACGGTCCCATTCACCAATTGCACACAAAATTCTGTCCTTTTCAATTTTGCCCATAAATTTTTCATATTGTTCAGGAAATAGTCGAATCTCTATCCGATGGTCGGCATCTTCAAGAGTAACCAATCCAATTCGACCTTTTTTCGACTCAATACTACGAGTAGTCGTGACAATTCCTGCAAACATCCCTCTTTTTCGATGACGAACATGAAGATCGGAAAAATCATCGGGAATAACTTGCCTCAACTCCGATTGAAAATGATCAACAGGATGCCCTGTCAAATAAAACCCCAATACATCCTTTTCATGATTTAAACGCTCTAATTCAGGCCATTCCTTGAGGATCTGAGGCTCAGGACGCATAAACTCCTTGTTTGTCATATCAAATAGGTCGAACTGACCGTTGGCTGTATCCTCTTGTTGTTTTGCAGCAGCATTCATCATATCCGGAATATTTGCAACCAGAGATACACGGTTCAACCCTAATCCATCTAAAGCCCCACTCTTTGCTAGCGAATCCAGAGTTCTCTTATTGAGTTTGCTCACATCATAGCGTTCGCATATATCATATAAATCCTGAAATTCATGATTTGCATCCCGCTCCTCAGTTAACTCTTCAATCGGCCTCTTACCAATTCCCTTGATTGATCCCAAACCATAAGAAATAGTCTTCTCATCCAGCGGTCGAAAATCATAATAACTTGTATTGATGTGAGGGGGTTTGACCTCTAGACCCATTGCTTTGCATTCAACCAAAATAGCAGCGACTTTATCAGTATTACTGATTTCTGAAGTTAGGGTTGCTGCCATGAACGCGGACGGATAATGAGCTTTCAACCATGCTGTCTGATAAGCGACTAATGCATATGCAGCCGAATGTGATTTATTGAAACCATAGCCCGCGAACTTTTCCATTAAATTAAAAATATCTTCAGCTAACCTTTTTTCGATACCTTGTTCGGTCGCACCGAAAACAAATTTCTCTCGTTCATTTGACATTTCCTGGGTTAGCTTTTTACCCATTGCCTTACGCAAGAGATCCGCTTCACCCATGGTGTACCCGGCCAGAGTTTGGGCAGTCTTCATAACCTGCTCCTGATACAAAATAACTCCATATGTCGATTCCAGAGTCGGCTCAAGACGCTGATCAAGATATTCCACTCGCTTTGTACCTGCTTTTCTGTCAATGTAGTCATCGACCATCCCCGACTGAAGAGGCCCGGGTCGATACATTGCAATCAAGGCAATCAGATCTTCAAAGGTTGTCGGACAGGATCTGATAATCAAATTCCTCATGCCTTGTGACTCCAGCTGGAAAATTGCTGTAGTTCGTCCGCTTTGAATCAAGCGATAGGTCTGCTCATCATCAAGCGATAGGCTGTCTATATCAAGAGGATCCTGACCGCTCTTTCCTCTTTCTTGATTAATCAAGTTTACAGCTCGTTCAATGATGGTCAGAGTCCGAAGTCCCAGAAAGTCGAATTTAACGAGACCAATTAACTCCAGATCATCTTTATCAAATTGCGTAATCGCCTGATTCAAATGATCATCAAAATATAATGGAGTGAAATCAACTAGTGGACTCGGAGCAATCACCACACCCCCCGCATGCTTACCAACATTGCGGGCAATTCCCTCAAGCTGGATGGCCATATCTATGAGGGACTTCACTTGGGATTCCTCCACATAACGACGTTGCAATTCCGGTTCACTAGATAGAGCTTGCTTCAACGTTATTCCCAAATCAAATGGAATTAATCTGGCAATCTTGTCAACAAACCCATACGGCAGCCCAAGCACACGACCCACATCCCGAACAACAGCTTTGGCTGCCATGGTTCCAAACGTGATAATCTGGGCAACTTGTGTTTTTCCATAGGTTTCCGAAACATACTGAATTACCCGATCACGCCCATCAACGCAAAAATCTATATCAAAATCCGGTAGTGAAATTCGGTTTGGGTTCAAAAACCTCTCAAAAATTAAATCATGTTGGATCGGATCAATTCTGGTTATTCCTGTGGCCCAGGCAACTAGAGATCCAGCGCCAGATCCACGGCCCGGTCCAACCGGGATCCCATTCTTTCTCGACCAATCGATGAAATCAGCAACAATGAGAAAGTAACCAGAAAAACCCATCTTGATAATGACCTCAAGCTCCATTTCAAGGCGCTGGATATAGACATCTTCAATCAACGGATTGCCATCTTCATCACGTATCCCCGGCTGTCCGAAAAGTCTGGATAAACCTTGTTCGGACTTTTCACGCAACAATTGCTCTTCCGGTTTTTTTCCAGCTCCTGGAAATTTTGGCAAATAATTCCCTCCAAACTGTATGAATAAATTGCATCGTTTGGCTATTATTCCTGTATTCTCAAGCGCAACCGGAAGATCCGTAAATAACGCTTTCATCTCCTCTGAAGAACGGAAATATTGCTGAGCTGTATAGTTTTGCGGTCGTTTCTTATTCTCCAGAATTGATTTATTATTGATGCAGGTCCTGATCTCATGCGCCTCAAACTCATCTTCATTCAGAAAAACCACTCGGTTTGTCGCAACGATCGGTATATCTGTCTGTAATGAATACTTAACTGCAAGCGCGAGGTTTGACTCTTCATTTTGCCAGCCAACTCGACTTACCGACAAATAAAGACGATCAGCAAATATTTCTTGATATCCAGCCAGCATGGTTCGGCACAACGTTTCGTCCAATTCTCCATCCAAAGAAGACAAAGGACCTTCGCGATCATCAAGTATGCACAACAGTCCACCCGCTCGATCTTTCAGTTCCTTCAGCTGAATATGGGGATTTGAAGTACGATCTGTATCCAAATAAAGATCGGTTAACAGAGAACTGAGATTAAAGTATCCATTTTCGTTCTGGCAAAGCAGAATCATCCGGTGTTGATTCGGTGAATCCGGATGGGCAACCCAGACATCGCATCCGATAATTGGTTTTACCCCAGCGTTTAAACATGCATGATAAAATTTCACCAATGCGTACAAATTGGTTAGATCGGTCAGGGCTACTGCTGGTTGCTCAAACCGATTACACTGCTCCACTAACGCGGCAATTCGCACAATCCCATCGGATAACGAATACTCGGAGTGAACATTAAGATGAACGAACTCACTCATTGACGAATCATGGATTTAATAGGGCCGAAACTTCTCCGATGAAACTTGGTAATACCCAATGTGTTCAATGCCTGCAGATGATGAACGGTAGGATAACCTTTGTGTCGCTCAAAACCATATCCGGGGAAACGTTCCGCCAATTCGGACATATATCGATCCCTAGCTACCTTGGCAAGAATTGAAGCCGCAGCAATTTCCTGATGTATCTGGTCCCCTCGAACAATTGATTCGCAAGTGCAATTCACAGCGATCTTGTGGCATCCGTCTACCCGAACTAAGTCAATCTCCTGACCGAGACCCTCTACTGCATTTTTCATGGCAAGCAAACTTGCTTGCAATATATTGATTTCATCGATCACCCGGACAGATATTTGTTCAATATTCCAGGCAATCGATCGATTTTTAATCTGAACATCTAACTCACTGCGTCTACTAGCACAAAGTTTTTTTGAATCATCCAAACCGTCGATCAAATCATCTGTGTTCAGGATTACTGCTGCCGCAAACACATCTCCGGCAATCGGTCCCCTACCTGCTTCATCAACTCCGGCAATCAACATCTACTTTTGCGAACTATATCGGCTACACATTCAGCTGCATTTTGACTTGCGTTTCTCTGGAGGCGATATCGCAATGCTCGAAATTCACTCTCTAACCAGCTGGCTTGTTCCGCATCGTGGATCAGTGTTTGAACACATTCAAAAATTCGTAGTGCAGTTGCACGATCCTGAATTAATTCGGGGATCGCGGGTCTCGACAAAAGATGATTCGGCATCGAATAATACTCAACTTTTCTCAACATTCTGAAAACAAGCCATGTCAACAAAGAAACCTTGTAAACAACAACATGTCGACGCTCCATCAATGCCGCCTCCAAAGCAGCAGTGCCTGAAGCCAACACAGCCAGATCACACGCTTCCAATACTTCTCTTGAACAACCATCAATATAGGTAATCGGCAGATCTGAGACCTTCCCATATAATCGATGAAATAACTCTCGCATTCTAGAGCTCGCAAACGGTATCACAAATCGGAATGCTGGATCCGATTGAAACAAAAATCGAGCCGCTTCAAGTAGGATTCCCCCATGTCTTTGAATCTCATTACTTCGGCTACCCGGCATTAATGCAATCAAATACTGATCACCATCAATGTCTAAATTAAGCCTCGACCTGGCCCGTTCTCGGTTCGGCTGCTCAATTTGATCCGCAATTGGATGTCCAACAAAATGAACTGGCACCTGATGTTTTTTGTAATAGTCGATTTCGAATGGAAAAAGTACCAACATTTGATCAATAGAACGACGTATTTTATTAATTCGATACTCCCTCCATGCCCATACAGTCGGACTTACATAGTGAACCGTCGGTATTCCTTGTTTTTTCAATCTTCCCGCCAATGCCAAATTAAAATCAGGCACATCGACCCCAATGAATACATCGGTTTTTTCTAGAATAAACGTTCTGAACAGCGAAATACGAATTCTGATAATGGAGATGAGACGAGTTGGTAACTCATCCAGTCCCATCAAGCCAATATCTCTCATTTCATACAGAATTTCACAGCCCGCTTCACGCATTTTGGGGCCACCTACTCCAATAAACCGAGCATTGGGATAGAGGATTTTAAACCTGTGCATGAGCCCAGCTCCAAGGGCATCACCCGACACTTCACCCGCTACGATACCAACCACCACTGATCGCTCTGAAATCATACTCAGTGCTCACCAAGCAAGGCCTGCATAAGAGACTATATAGAAACACCAGAGTTTTACCAAATTCAGCAACTCCATCAGTTAGCGAACGATTCCTCGTTTCGAACTAGTCATAAAGTCAGCGAAAGCATGTACATGCACATCATCACAGAGTGTACGAATTTTCCTTACAGCGGTAGCCATATCCAAACCATTCCGATAAAAAATTCGATAGGACTGATTCAATAACTGGATCGTTTTGCTATCAAATTCCCGACGTTTCAGTCCCGTGTTATTGATACCGTGAGGCACAGCCGGATTACCGGCTGCAACGATATAGGGAGGAATATCCTGTAAACATATACATCCAATACCCGTGATACAGTGTTGTCCTATCCGACAAAACTGATGTACTAGAGTGAACCCTCCCAAAATAGCATGACTCTCGACTTCAACATGTCCTGCAAGACTTGCACCATTGGCAAATATAATTTGGTCACCTAAACTGCAGTCATGAGCAATATGTGTATAAGCCATCAGCATATTATCATTGCCGATCCGGGTCAGACCTAAACCCCCGATCTTGCCATCAGTCCCCCGGTTGATCGTCGAATATTCACGAATCGTATTTCGATCACCAATCAATAAACGGGTAGCCTCACCTTCATAGCCCTGATGCTGGGGCATTTCACCAATCGAACAATACTGAAAAACCCGATTCGATTCACCGATATCAGTATGCTCACGAATCACTACATGAGGGCCAATCCAGGTATTCGACCCTATGCAAACATCGCCTTCAATAATGGTATACGGTCCTACAACAACCCCTGCATCAAGATTCGCAGAAGGGTCAACAATAGCAGTTGGATGAATTTCAGCCATTTTCCGATACGACCTGATAGGTGAATATTACTTCAGCCACAGCTGCCATGTGGTCATCAACCGTAGCTGTTGTCTTATATTTCCAGATCCGTCGCTTGTAGTTCGATAAATGGACATTGAGAACAATAGAATCACCTGGCTCGACCTGCCGTTTGAAACGAACATGATCAATACCGGCAAACAGGAAAATAATCTCATCATCGATATCGTCCCCAACATCCAAAGCAGCATGGATTGCCGAACTCTGAGCCAGTGCCTCTAGAATCAAAACTCCTGGAAACACCGGATGGTCTGGAAAGTGTCCTTGAAAGAATGGCTCATTAGCGGTCACATTCTTCAGCGCTGTTAATGATTCCTTAGGTTGATAGTCAAGCACTCGATCAACCAGTAAAAAAGGATAGCGGTGTGGAAGGATTTTTCTGATCTTGTGAATATCAAGAAATACAGGACTAGTCATGATTCTCTCACTCTATCATTCCGAGGTCTTTGTAAGGCAACTCAGTGTTTGGTCCATAAGAAATTGGTGTGATTATTCAGGATTTGTTGAATGTAGAACGACTCAGTCTTCTAAGCATAGCTAAATTTTTACGCCATACGTTTGATGGCTGAGCTGGAATCATTGATGCATATTCACCCGGTTTAAGAATACTCTTCGTTACCAATGTATTCGCCAAAATATCGACATTATCGACAATCTCCAGATGACCGAGAATTGCAGCTCGACCGCCAATTCGGCAGTTCCCTCCAATCCGAGTACTTCCTGCTATACCAACACATCCAGCAATGGCAGTATTTTCACCAATTTGTACATTGTGTGCGATTTGAATCAAATTATCGAGTTTTACACCATCTTCAATCACGGTATTATCAAGTGAACCGCGATCGATTGTCGTATTCGCTCCCACATCAACACGATCACCAATTTTTACCCCTCCCAACTGCTCAATTCTCTGCCAACTGTTACCATCTCTGGCATAACCAAAACCGCAAGAACCAATAACTGCTCCGGCCGAAATCACACAGTCTCTACCGATATCCACAGGACCCGTAATTACTACTCGGTCTTCAATCACACATCTTCGTTTGATTGATACCTTCTCGCCGATGTGAACACCAGAACCAATTCTCACGCCATACTCAATAACTGCCTCATCACCAATCACTGAAAATGGACCGATGCTCACATCATCAGCAATTACCGCATGATCGGAAATCACTGCATGATCAGAAATTCCATGGGTTCGATTATTTTCCAGAACAAATAACCGACTCACACGGGCATAGGCAAGATAGGGATCTTCAACGATAATTCGGTTAGTCGAGAACAGCTCAGAGTGCTCTGATTTTAGAATAACAGCCCCAGCCTTGGTCTGTGAATTTTTCTGACTAAATTGACCAGTATAAAAAGTTAGTGAACTTCTACAAGCTGTTTGGATTCCATGTAAAGCGTCAACAGCAAAATCTGGATCACCCTCCAATTGACCGTCAACTTCATGAGCGATGGCCGCGAGAGTGATCATTATAGCTGATGTAAATGCTTAGAATACCAAACAAGTGAACCTTGATCTCACGAGTCACTCTCTTCCTCAAACATGCGTTCGAGTTCTTGAAGTATCAAATCAGTCAAATCAATATTTTTGCTTGCATAGACCACTTGTTGTAGTACCAGGTCAATCTCTCGCTCTCGGGCAACACGAAAAATCACTTCAGTGATCATTTCCTCTAATCGTGCTATACCCTGATTACGATTTCTGCTGTAGTCGTTATTGTATATGTCCTGCTCTCTCCTCAAAGAACGCTGTAGTTCGGTTAATTCTTGCAACTTGGCATCAACCTCTTCCGATGTCATAAGCAAGGAATTCTTCTTTAGGTCCGCTTCTTCGGCAACAAAATTGTCCATACGCCGTTGCAAATCCTGTCTTCGGACTCCGAACTCTTCTTCGAGTTTTTGCATTTCGGCTTTACCCTGGGGTGACTCGTCAATCAACCGAAGCGCATCTACATAAGCTATGCTTTGAGCCATAAGCTGGCTTGGAAATACGAGGATTCCAATACAAAATATGAAGATGAGACTGAAAATCAATTTCATAATTTACCGATACCGATGTCTATAATGATTAATACAAACGAAATGGGATAAAAATTACACCTTATCGAAATACCGTACCTAACGAGATTTGCAATTCCTGAATATCATCGCCATCTTCTTCATTAAGTGGTACACCATAACTAATGGTCAACGGACCAATTGCTGAAAACCAATTAAAAAATAACCCTGCAGAATAGCGCATATCACCAAATTCAACTGAATCATTGGCAGACCATACCCAACCACCATCAGAAAACAACCCGATTCGTTTGTCTTTCGATTCTGCTCCAAAAGTCGGAAAAAGCAACTCCATATTTAACAATAGACGTTTACTACCGCCGGTCGGCTTCGGTGTGATCCCTGCATTTTCTATTTGTTCTTGCTCTGCTTTCGATTTAGGGCCAAGCGAACGAGAGCCGTATCCTCGAACAGTTCTTGATCCCCCTGCAAAATAATTCTTGAAGAACGGCAAGCCGCTGTCATTGGAATTATCACCGTAACCATCCCCATACCCGATACTCAAACCACTTTTCAATGACATTCTATTGAATGGAATGTAATAGGAACCCTGTAAGTTTAATTTGTAATATTCAAAATCACTTCCTGGGATACTCCACTCAATATTCGCAAGACCCGTACTACCCGCGGTTGGGAAAAAAAAATCATTTCGACTATCTCGAAATATACCCCCATTGACAATTAGCTGATCGGCATTCGGATTCTGATCAATAACCCTTCTAAATTCATATGGCGTCTGGGAGCCCGATTCAAGTTCAAGACTCTCAAGGGTAAGACCAACATTGAATGAATTTGTCTCAGAAATTGGGATTCGGTAATTCACACCAATCGAATCAGATGACAATATATATTCTGCAGTGTCGATGTCACTGGAATCTACATCACGGGTTTCCAAGCTAATCTTACGACTAATCCCATCCGTTGTCAGATAGGGATTGGTATATTCAATCGAAATCTCTTCAACAGCATCTGAGTTGTTAAACGAGAGAGCTAGTTCCTTTCCGGTACCAAATAAATTGCGTTGCTGAAACTGAAGACCAAACAGAACACCGTCATCGTCTGAATAACCAACTGATGCAAGAGCAGAACCCGTTGATCGCTCCTTCACTACAACTTGCAAGTCAACCTGCTCCTGAGTACCCGGTACAGGAAAGGTCTCGATAGTAACCGATTCAAATAAACCGAGACGCTGCAAACGGCTTTTTGAAAGATTGATAAGAGCTGAAGAATACCACGCACCTTCAAGTTGACGGATCTCCCTACGAATCACTTCATCCCGAGTGTATCGATTACCAACAATATCAATGATTCGAACGTAAACCCGGCGATTCTCAACTACCGTAATCACAGTGTCTATGTTTCGGGTTTCCTCTTGGACTACCGACTGCACGCGAATGTCATGGAAAGGAAATCCTTTAGCTGAATAATAGTCCGAGATTGCACTTTGTGATGCACTGATCTTCGCACGCGAGAAAACATCTCCAGGTTTCATGACAACGCGTGAGTAGACTTCACTCTCATCAGATTCAGAGACTCCTTCAATCGTAGTTTCACCGAATTTATATTGCTCACCCTCGTCCAGGACAATGTTAATAAAAATGTCTTGTTTATTCGGGCTGATTTCTACCGAAGATGAAATTACCTCAAATGTATAATAACCTCGATTCAGATAAAACGCCCGAATACTCTCAATATCAGCCTCTAATTGTTGCTTTGAATATTGATCCTTTCTGGAAAATAAAGCGAATCCACGCCTGCTTTTCAGACGCATTTCATCAAGCACATCATCCAAATCTTCTTTTTCAACACCGATAATGCTAATTTGCTTGATACGTGCCTCTCTTCCCTCATTGATGTCAATGACCAAATCAATACGATTGTCATCAAGATTATTGACCGATGTCGATACTGAAGCGGAATACTGGCCTAGCGAATGGTAGGTATTTTGCAAGCCACGTTCGAACTCGTTTAGAACTGGCTGTCGAAAGATACGACCTTCAATCAACCCTGCATCGCGTAGACCTTGTTCAATATCCTCAGTCTTGATTTCGCGGTTACCATTGATGGTAATGGTTCGAATCGAGGGTCGCTCAACGACCTTGACGACCAATGTGGTTCCATCCTGTTCTAACTGAACATCCTGAAAGAAACCAGTACCAAACAATTCCTTAATACTCAGGCGAGTTTCTTCTTCATCAACTTCATCGCCAACTTTCAGGGGTAGATAATTAAAAACTGTACCTTCTTCCAGACGTGTTAACCCCTCTACCCGGATGTCGGTAATCACAAAAGGCTCAATCCCATGAACCAATCCAGTACAGGTTAGAAAAATAGTCAGCAAGAGAAATGGTTTTTTCATACTCTTGATTGTTCTCTAAGTTTCAAATTATGAGGTTTCAGATACTGAGATAGTAAGAATCTAGCGTTATCCATGCCCTGACATACTGGTCATATTCGTTTGAAATCGAGTCATTACGACAGTAATGAGGTCATGATATATTGGTAGATTGAAGCCCACCCTAAAACAATCTCATTATATCGTTATAGAACGCGAATATGGTAAGCAATATGATTGCAGATATTCCGATTTTTTGACCAATCAACTGAGCTTCTTCGGAAGGTTTTTTACCTGTAATCCCTTCATACAGAAAATACAACAAATGTCCTCCGTCAAGAATAGGTATCGGCAATAAATTGAGCAAACCAAGACTAATACTGATTAAAGCGAGAAAAGATAGGAATTCAGTCACCCCACTCTCAGCAGTACGACCAGCTACCCTGGCAATCGTTATTGGGCCTGATAAGTTATCTGCAGACATCTGTGCTGTAATCATCCTACCGATCGATTTTAGCGTCACAATAGTCAAAAGATAACTTTGTTCAACCGATTGCCACATCGATTCTACTGGTCCGAGTCGAAACATCATGCCCTCAGGTTCAGGTCGATAAATACCGATGCGACCCATAGGAGTACCGTTTACATCAATCGTGTCGGGAACAACCATGACTTCAAACTCCTGACCATCACGAATGACAGTTAATGCTGTTTGCTTACCTGGTTGTGTAGAGATCTTGTTAGCTAAATCAACCCAGTCAAGGATTACTTCATCATCCAAAGAAGTAATCAGATCACCGGAAATCAAGCCAGCCCGGTCGGCTGGCATGCCAATGACCGGATTGAGAATCTTGGCAGGGGGTGGAGGTGGGCCAATACCGATAATGGAGGTTATCGGCTGTCCTACAATCCTTTGCTGGTCTAGATACCCGAAATCTACCTCAAGCTCTTTGGATTCATTGTCAGATGTTTCAACTGTAAATTTGGTTTGACGGCCCTGCATCGCTCGATTCATCAAGTAGAGTTGATGTTGGCGCCAAGATTTAACGGGGCGACCATCAATTTGTACTAGTTGGTCTCCCAATTCAAAGCCGACTTGTTCAGCCACGGATTCTTCCAATACCTGACCAACTACCGGCGCATAATCTCGGCTACCGATTACTAATGTTAGCCAAATTGCAAAAATAGCAAATAAAAAATTAAATGCCGGGCCAGCAAAGACAATCATTGAACGTGCTGTAAGTGACTTATTATTGAATTCGAATTCACGTTCATGCTCAGGTATCGATCCCTCCCGCTCATCCAACATCTTGACATACCCTCCTAGCGGTATCAGACCAATCGAATATTCGGTAGGATCGTTCTTCCTGCGCCAAGTGAAAATCGGTTTGCCAAAACCAATCGAGAATTTAAGAACCTTGACGCCATATTTTCGTGCAACCCAGAAATGTCCAAATTCATGCACACCAACGAGAATTACAATAGCAAGAATAAAAGCGGAAATTGTGTAAATCATACTTTCCATGCTGTTTGTACCCCTGATCGAGTTAATCCGCTTGGGATGACAGCGATCGATTTATTAACAAAGTCTGACAAAATGCTCGAGTTTCATCATCTGCTTTCAGCGATCTCTCGAGATCAATTTCATCGTCAATGGTGACGTTCTCAATTGCTGTCTCAACCATTGGAAACAGTTCATCAAAACGAATTTGATAATTTAGAAATGCATCGACTGCAACCTCATTTGCAGCATTCATAACTGTTGGTGCAGTGCCCCCCCGCTCTGCTACTTCTCGAGCCAGTCTAAGAGAGGGAAATCGAACTGGGTCAGGGGGTGCAAATTCAAAATCGGCAATTTCACTAAATACTGGTGCATCCACTCCCGATTCTATCCGCTCTGGCCATCCTAGCGCATTGGCGATTGGAATTCTCATATCAGGCCTACCCATTTGCGCAATGACTGATCCATCAAGATATTCAACCATAGAATGAATAATGCTTTGTGGGTGGATGACAATTTCTACTTTCTCGTGACTAACACTGAATAGTCGGCAGACTTCGATTAACTCCAGGGCCTTATTCATCATGGTGGCTGAATCGACCGAGATTTTTTTTCCCATACTCCAATTTGGATGGGCAATAGCCTGCTCCGGAGTTACTTCGGACATTTTATCAGGATCGATGGTCCGAAGTGGACCACCCGAACCGGTCAGCAGAATTTTTCGCACTCCCATTTCATCGGTAATTTGGGGTGATCCCTCTCTTTCAAAACATCCAGTCCTTGGCAAACACTGAAATATCGCATTATGCTCACTGTCTACCGGCAACAGTAAGGATCCATGTTTCCGAGCGAGCTGAACAATGTACTCACCCAGCATTACCAATGGCTCCTTGTTAGCAATTAATTGACGTTTTCCAGCTTTGGCAGCGGCTATAACTGGTTGTAAGCCTGCTGCTCCTACAATTCCGTTAACAATGGATTCAGCTGGACCACAAGCAATATTCAGGATTCCCCTTTCACCTGAGAGTACTTCAATATTTAACCCGACGTTTCTTATGCGTTCACTGAGAGTTTGAGCAGAATTCTCGTCTGACATGGCAACCGTTTGTGGGGCAAACTGAACACATTGCCGGAAAATTGTATCTACACTTTTTCTTGCGCTCAGAGCTACAATCTGAAAGCGGTCGGAATGGCGCGACACCACATCCAGAGTAGATTGGCCAATTGAACCAGTCGAACCCAAAATCGCGATACCGACGGTCATCGAACCAGATACCATCCGATAGCCACCATTGGCATGGCTACAATCATACTGTCTATGCGATCAAGAATTCCGCCATGACCGGGAAGAATTCTTCCACTGTCCTTAACGCCTGCAATTCTCTTGAGGCGACTCTCATACAAATCACCGATAATCCCAATAACCGATATGAAAAGCCCCAAACCAACCCATAGTAGCAGTTGAACACCGCTGAGGTTTAGCAAAATAACACCGGTGACAAGAGCCAAAATCAGAGTTCCGAGTACTCCGCCACAAAAACCTTCATACGTCTTACCCGGACTTATTTCAGGAGCCAGTTTTCTGTGTCCATAGTTTTTTCCAACCAGATACGCAAAGCAGTCTGCTGCCCAGATCATTAATAACACTGAAATCAAAAACATTGGACCTCCATCGATCCAGCCATGTATCAGAACCAGTGCAGACCATACTCCAGACATTAAAAACACCCCCATTACATATGAATTTAAGGCGCTGTAGAATGATTCTAGCTTGTTTAGCATGATATCAATCGCGATTACAATCCATATTTGACTCGATAGTAAGCTGAGAATCATCAGGAGGTTCTGGTATTCACGACCTACAAAAAATAACACTGTGAGTGGAATTGTTGATAAAAGAAACACAATGAAACTCTGTTGTTTCAAAACAGCCCACTCCCAGAGAGCAAGTAAAACAATCAAACCACAAATCAAATCAAACCAGATATTTTCTAGTTTGAGGATTAACGCAATAACAATCGATGCCAGAATGACAGCTGTTATAACGCGTGACCAGTTCACGCGCTTTCTTTGATTTGCCGCTCTATATTTCCAAAGCGGCGTTGTCTTTCTGCATAATCGTTAAGAGCGTTTTCGAAGCAATCAATGTCAAAATCTGGCCAATATGTATCCGTAAAAAAAAGTTCGGTATAAGCAAGTTGCCATAGGAGAAAATTACTGATTCGAATTTCACCGCCAGTCCGAATAAATAGGTCTGGGTCGGGCAAATCATGTGTGCAAAGATGCGATTGAATAAGCTGATGGGTAATCTCAGTTGACGCAAGATCGCCATTTTCCACCATCCTTGCAATCGCTTGACACGCATTATGGATATCCCATTGACCCCCATAGTTCAATGCGATGGTTAAGATCATAGAGCGATTATTCTGGGTTTGCTCGGAAGTTCTTCGGATCGATTGTTGAAGTGATTCCGGGAAAGGAGAGAGGTCACCAATCACAGAAAGTTTGATGTCGTTCTCAATCAATAAACGTGCCTCGGTATCGATAGAAGCACATAATAAGTCAGTCAGAATCCGAATCTCTTCTTGAGGACGACTCCAGTTCTCGCTACTGAATGCAAACAGTGTCAGATAAAAGATATCATGATTTCGACAGTACTTAACAAGTTCTCGAACTGTATCAACTCCTTTTTTGTGCCCGGCGGTCCTCGGTAAGCCTTGTTGTATAGCCCAACGGCCATTGCCGTCCATAATTACGGCAACATGATGAGGTAATGAAACCGGATAATTCCGGTTCGTTATAGGTACTCGTGGCATACTGGATATCTTCTTCATTGTCATCTAACAATGGAGTGAGGAGGTTGCGGATATACGAATTTGCGAATTGAGTGCCATCAAATTGCATGCACATCTGTCAATTTGAAATGACTTTTTAAACGTCCATAACTTCATTCTGTTTCTCTTCGACAACTCCAGCAATTTCTTGGATATATTGATCAGTTAGAGTTTGCAGTGTGGATTCCATGCCTTTTTCTTCATCTTGAGTAATTTCTTTCTCCTTTAACAATTCCCTGACTGTATGAATTGCATCACGTCTGATATTACGAATGGCAACCTTACCATTTTCTCCCTCTTGTCGAACTACTCGAGAGAGTTCAACGCGTCTCTCCTCGGTCATTGCTGGAAGTGGAATACGCATAACCTCGCCAGCTGTCATTGGATTGAGCCCCAAATCTGATTCCAGTATGGCTTTTTCGACTACTTCAAGCATTTGCTTTTCCCAAGGTTGAACCGTTAATGTTCTTGCATCTGCAACGGAAACCGTTGCAACTTGATTGATGGGAACTTGAGAGCCATAATAGTTAACGCTCAAATGATCAAGTAAAGCTGTAGTTGCACGCCCAGTACGAATACGAGCCATGCTATCACGGGTCGAAGTTACTGTTTTACGCATCCTTTGTTCGGCGTCTTTTTTAATATCTTCGATCATTTAAAGGGGATGACATACGACATAATTTTCTGATCTAAGTATACAACTAATTGCAAGGTCAAAATACTGAATACAGGATGCCCGAACGCTGAATTTTCTGATTGAAAATCTGTTGATGAATGAGCTGAACGTTGAAATAATTGTTGTCATCCTATGATTTTGGCTAGCACAAGAATCGAATCCTTAACCCTGAACCTGACTCATTACCTCAGCAACAAAATCATCGTTTCTTTTTTCAAGACCTTCGCCGACTTCAAATCGTACCATCGCCCTTACTTGAGCCCCCTCCGATTCTAAATGTTTACGCACCTTGGTATCTGGATCTTTAACAAATGGTTGTTCAAGCAAAGCATTGGTAGAAAGAAATTTCGCAACTTTGCCCTTGACTATTTTTTCAATAGTATCGGCTGGCTTGCCTGTCTCTTCTGCTTGTGCCTGAAAAATTTTGCGTTCATTTTCCAGCATACGCTGATCAACATCATCAACATCAACGAATAAAGGAGCAGAGGCAGCTATATGCATCGCGATATCCAATTTCAATTGATTGCTAGCCTGACTGAGTGCCACAATCACGCCAATTTTTGAACCGTGCAAGTAGTGACCAATCACACCGCCTGAAGATTCCAACAGGGTAAATCTCCTAACCGAAATATTTTCACCCACTTTGGTAATCAGGCCTTGTCGGGCTTCTTCAATAGTTGTAAATCCCGCATCAGTTGGCCCGCCAGCAATATCCAAAGCACCAAGATCCGTATCTTGGGTCGGCCGCTGTTCCAAAATGGTTTCTGCAACCTGATTGCAAAACGCAACAAATGAATCGTCCTTGGCAACAAAATCGGTTTCACAATTCACTTCAACCAGCACGGAATAATCAGTATTCGACTGACATGTAATCACCCCTTCTGCAGCAATTCTCCCGGCACGTTTCGCTGCTGCTGCTGCACCTTTCTTTCTAAGTTCTGCAATGGCTTGCTCCATGTCGCCCCCTGTTTCTTCTAGGGCTCGCTTGCAATCCATCATTCCGGCACCCGTCAATTGACGGAGTTCCTTTATCATTGCAGCTGATATAGTCATGATTCGAAATATTTATGAAAACGTTAAGTGATTTGACACATTAGATTTGATCCGTTGTACCGTAAGAAAGATAGCCATTTGACCCTTACTACCATCCGATTAGGCAAATGGATCTTTTGTTTCGATGCTCGCAGGCTCTGGATCAACCGGTCGAGTAAGCATTGAGGAACTCTCTAGCAAAATTTCACGCACCTGTTCATAGTTCACGTTCAGTTTGCCCGAAATATCTTGATGATCCATGCCGGCCTCATGCATATAGCGAATTGCTCCGGCTTGACTACGTGTACCTGCTTCCACTTCCGCCAGAATCTCTTCTACTTTATCGAGGCTAGGTGATACAGTTTTCTTTATGGTTATTTCAGCATCAGACTCTTGGTCAGATGTTCCATCAGTATTGGCAACCTTTCTTCGCACAACTTTTCGCTTTACTACTTGTTGTCTCGGAGTATCCTGAGTTTGATTTTCTAGAGATTGGGTTGTGTTTTGATCGTTCGCATCATCTTCCTGATCTCCGGATTCAAGAACGCTAGACAGGTCCACCACTTTACCGACTTCTTCAACATCCACAAATTGATCGTCTGTGCTCAGTGGGGCTACTTGTTTTCTCGTATCGTGTGCTTCTTTAATTGCCGTTGATACCGCTTCCAGATACAGGCCAATAGCCTTTGCAGAATCATCATTACCCGGAATTACATAATCGACATTATTGGGAGTACAATTGGTATCCACAATAGCGACAACAGGAATCCTCAACTTTGCTGCTTCTTTTACTGCAATCTTTTCATATTGAATATCGATCACAAACAGAGCATCGGGTAAACCATCAAGATTTTTGATTCCAGATAAAGTCCGATCCAACTTCATTCTCTCCCGATCGAGAGACAATACCTCCTTCTTACTTAATTTTGCAATTTCAGTGCCTCCCATAAAAACTTCAAGTTCTTTTAGTCGTGCAATGGAATTCTTGACCGTATTAAAGTTCGTCAGCATGCCTCCTAGCCAGCGATGGTCGACATATGGAGAATTACAGTCAATGGCAGCCTCGCGAACTTGCTTACCGGCTTGACGTTTGGTTCCAACAAATAGCACCTTACCACCCTGAGCCACTAGGGAACCCAGATAATTGGTGGCCTCATCCAACATTGGCAAGGTCTTTTCAAGATTAATGATGTGGATTTTATTTCGGCGACCAAAGATGTATGGTGCCATAGACGGGGACCAGTACCGAGTCTGGTGCCCAAAGTGGACGCCGGCCTGCAATAGCCGTCGCATATCAACAGTGGTAGACATTTTTTTGTCTCATGTATGGGTTGTGACCACCACGGTTACTGTTTTCCGACTAACTTGAACTCAACAAGTCAGCACCCGAGAAGACATAATCGCCGTGTGCGAATTTGCTAGATCGGATACAGATCCTCTATTCGAGTGTAAAAATCCGCAACAATCCAACTTCTGAAACGCGAATTATAACGGAATCTAGAATCGAAGAATAAAAATTTTTCCGAATCCATGAATAAGAAAACCTGAGAGTACTCTCGATACCTTGTATGGAGTGGTTTTCGCGGAGTCTAGAAAATCACCCCAATGGTTGATGATAGGTCAAGGGTTGATACCCACAGTACATATGGCTTAACGCTTAATGCCGAACAACATATTTCTAGTATTAGGGTAAACTTCTAGTCGCCAAGTTTTTTTGAAAATTCCAGTTAATTCTTTGCTCACAAATTCTTATAATTGCTCCTTACAAACCAGACAGCTTTCGAATATGGTAGTTACAATTAAAACCCCAGAAGAAATAGAAAAAATGCGAGTCGCTGGAAAATTGGCGGCACAGGTTCTTGACATGATTGAGCCTGAGGTAAAACCCGGAGTAACCACGGAAAATCTAGATACTATCTGTCACGATTACATCGTCAATACGCAAAAGGCAATCCCGGCTCCTTTAAACTACAAAGGATTTCCGAAATCGATCTGCACTTCGGTTAATCATGTCGTCTGTCACGGAATACCAAGTGATAAGGCACTGAAGGCGGGAGACATCATAAACATAGATATCACCGTCATCAAGGACGGATATCATGGAGATACGAGTCGCATGTTTTTTGTCGGCGAACCTTCAATTCGAGCAAAACGACTTTGCAATATCAGCTTTGAAAGCATGCATCGTGGAATGAAAGTGGTTCGCCCGGGTGCCCGACTCGGCGACATTGGACACGCCATTCAAAAATATGTTGAATCGAATGGATTTTCAGTGGTGCGTGAGTACTGTGGCCATGGAATTGGCCGAGGTTTCCATGAAGATCCACAAATTTTGCATTATGGAATACCGAATACTGGCATGGAAATTGCTGAAGGTATGACTTTTACAATTGAACCGATGGTCAATGTGGGGAAAAAAGAAACCCGACTACTAAAGGACGGTTGGACCGTTGTCACCCGTGATAAAAGCCTATCTGCACAATGGGAACACACAATCCTTGTGACCTCCGATGGCTATGAGATTCTTACACAGTCATGAATCGTCTCAGCCATTCCGAAATTTTCGATGAGCACAAATTAGACAAAGTCACGATAAATTCAGCGGAAGGAGTAGAAGCTTTCGGAGACCTCATTTACCGAGGACATAATGTGCTATCGGAATACCACCTTTCAGGAGGTCGTTCCGATATATTGTGCAAACAGAGAGTCTGGATGACCGACAGAATTCTAATTCGGGCATGGAAACAGTCTCGAGATTTAATCGACTGTGTTCATACCCCGTCATTAATTGCAGTTGGTGGTTATGGAAGAGGAGAGTTGAATCTCGCTTCAGATATTGATCTGTTATTCCTGATGCCAAACAAAATCAAGGATTCTCATATTCAGCATATCGAAAAGTTTGTACAACTATGCTGGGACATCGGTATCAAGATAGGACACAGTTCCAGAACACTCTCTGACTGTTTAAAATACAGCAAACACGATCTGACGATTGCCACCTCAATGATGGAAATGAGACTTTTAGAGGGCAATCAAAAATCCTTCGATCAACTCAATTCCAAAATGCGAGGTAAAGCGATCTGGCCCCCTTATCGGTTCTTTCAGGCCAAAATCGAGGAACAATCGAACAGACATCTTCGTTACGGTGAAACGCAGTTTAATCTGGAACCAAACCTCAAAGAGAGCCCTGGTGGCTTGCGTGATTTGCATATGATCAGTTGGATTACCAATCGATACTTTGGCACCAAACGTCTTGAAGATCTCGTTGCTTACTCCTTCATTACCGAGCAAGAATACCGCACGTTGATCAATTCGAAAAATTTTTTGTGGAAACTTCGGAATGGATTGCATCTATTGGCCGGTCGATGTGAAGATCGATTGCTGTTTGATTTACAGCGTGATCTATCTTGTCAACTTGGCTATCACGATGACTCAACTCGAATGGGCGTAGAGAAATTGATGCAACAATACTATCGAACTGCTAAGGAAGTTCAAATACTCAACGAGACCGTCCTTCAGCACTTTGATGAACTGATTTTTAACACAAAACCACCAACAGTCCGGAAAATTAATGAGCGATTCAACCAAGTAGGCAAGCTCCTACAAATGTCTAGTCCAAATGTATTTGATCGACACCCAACAGCACTACTGGAAATGTTCTATGTGATGCAACGCAATCCAGAGCTTACAGGAGTAGAATCAGCTACGGTCCGCAAAATTCGGAGTAGCTTGCATCTAATCGATGGTAAGTTTAGGAAGGATCCAGAAAATCGCCGTCTTTTTCTCGAAATATTCAAGCATCCAACTGGATTAACTCATGCTTTAAGACGCATGAACACTTATGGGGTGCTGGGCCGATTTTTCCCAGCATGGGGAAGAATAGTTGGTCAAATGCAGCATGATTTATTTCATATTTTTACAGTTGACACCCATTCACTATTCGTGATCAGGAATCTTCGAAGATTCATGGTTTCCGAGTACCAGAATGAGTTTCCAATCCTGTCGGATCTAATTAGTAAACTTAATCAGCGAGAACGTTTGTTTCTGGCTGCTTTATGTCATGATATCGGTAAAGGTAGCGGTCGGGATCATTCAGAAGTTGGTGAGAAAATTGCCTTATCGCTTTGCCAAAGAATAGGCATGAATGAATACGATGCAAACTTCGTGAGTTGGCTGGTTCGCCATCACCTACTGATGTCATTCACCGCCCAAAAGGAGGATACTTCTGATCCAAGAATAATTGAGCGCTTTGCTGAGCAAGTTGGAGATCAGGAGCATCTGGACAATCTTTATTTGCTCACGGTAGCCGATATACGCGGAACCAGCCACACTCTTTGGAATGAATGGAAAGGACGGCTTCTTAGTAATCTTTATCATGCTGCGTCGCGTTTATTACGCACCGGCCTCGGTTATACCGAAGCGATTGAACAACGCGTAGTTCAAAGAAAACAAGCAATTCGAAAACTGGTCGATCCCCAAATCGATAATACTCAACTATACAAGTTCTGGGCACAAATGGATCAGGAGTATTTTTTACGAAATGCGCCGATCACTTCCGCCTGGCAAGCTGAACAAATCTGTAATGCTTCACTCTCGGATCTGCCTTTGGTTGCTATTCGCCATAGACCGGAAATCGACGCCGAACAAATTCTCATCGTCACCTCTGAACTTGGAGACCAGTTGGTAAGAGCCACTGCAGCGTTAGATAGTCTGCGATTGGGAATTCTCGATGCGCGCATGCATCACACAAACTCTGGCCTCAGTATTATGATTTTCATTGCCACCAATACTGATGTTTATCCCATAACTGATCAGTTTATGGAACAGCAACGTGAAAAATTGCGAAAATTTATCTTATCTCCCGTAAATGGATATAACCCTGTTGCATTAAATCTGCCAAGAACAAAGAAGCAATTTAAAGTTCCCACTCGCGTGATATTTGAAGACAACAAAGATTTAGGCCACACAACTATGGAAGTTACATCGCAGGATCGACCAAGCCTGCTATACAATGTAGCCCGAGCCCTTTATGAGCATAAGGTTCGACTGGTTTCAGCTAAAGTCTCTACGCTAGGAGAAAAAGCCGAAGATACATTTTTTATTACTGATCGAGATGGTTTTCCCATGTCCGACCCGCGACAAAGGTCATTCCTTGAATCGCGAATTAAATTATTATTGAACTAAATGGATGACAAAAAATTCCTGGAGGTTAGTCAATTTCTAACCGATTCAGGTTACTCGGGCTCGAAACTTACCAGCCTTACTCCAGATGCCTCCTTTCGTCAGTACCATCGTCTAGAATATAATGGGCGTAATGTGATGTTCATGGATGCACCGCCTGACAAAGAAAACCTAGAAGCCTTTATTCAAATTAGCCTGCATTTGCAAAAACTGGGGATTCGTTGTCCAAAAATCTACAACTATAACTTATCGAAAGGATTCGCTTTGATCGAGGATTTGGGCGATATGACCTTCACTCGGCTTCTAAACGAAGATGCTGATGAGACTGCTTTATATTCTCAAGCCATACACTTATTAGCCAAACTGCATAACAATCCAAAGTCTGACGAAGTAAAACTCTCCTACTTTAATTGGCAGCATTTTATTCATGAGGCGGTGTTATTTGTGGATTGGTATTTGCCACTGATTGCTGAGAAAAGCCCACCGAAAGTTGTCCGGGATGATTTCGTTTATGAGTGGTTCGAAATATATGACAGACTCGCACCCTTGGACTATTCTCTTGTCCTTCGCGACTATCACGTAGATAACCTGATGCAAGTTGATGGTGAATGTGCAGTATTGGATTATCAGGACGCATTAGTCGGATCCTGCGCCTACGATTTTGTTTCTTTACTTCAAGATGCACGAAGGGACATACCAAAAAAACTATTTAAGAATATGCTTGATTTATATTTATCACTGCGAGAAGATGAGGTTGAACGGAAGGATTTTTTGCAACATTGCTCGATATTTGGCGCTGCAAGACACATGAAAATTGCTGGAATATTTGCTCGACTCTGGGTCAGGGATAATAAACCAGCATACATGGCATACATGCCGCGAGTTATCGAGCACATAGCCAAGTCATTCAGAGACCCAAAACTGAGAAGGATCAAGAATTGGTTTCAAAGTCTGGATGTAGAATTACGCTCCGTTAGCTATGAACTGAGTCGGGAGCAGATATTGAAAATATACAACGATCATTAGTTATTCTATTTGCATCTTTCGACATGATTCACCATCTATTTTATTTACCTAATCCAAACGATAGCCATGAGTAATATCCATTATCGACATCGTAAATTCAATACGAGAGATACCTATCCCACCCAGAAACTCAACAATGATTTATGCCAAGTGGTTTGTGCAAATGGCACTATGGTTTTCGTGCGTGGTCAAGTCGGTCAGGATATTGATAATTTTGAAAGTATTGCTGATCAAAGTGCCTATGCACAGGCCGATCAAGCAATGCAAAATGTAAATCAACTATTGGAAGAAGTCGGTGCAAGTCTGGAGCACATTTGTAGAATTCAGGTCTTTATCACCGATCGAAAGTATCGCGATGATGTTTATCAAGCGATTGGCAAATGGTTAAAGGGCATTTACCCTGTATCGACCGGATTAATTGTCCAAGGTCTAGCAAGACCGGAGTGGGTGATGGAGATTGAAGCCACTGCTGTGATACCCGGACCTGAATAGGAAACGTGTATTTTTCACGATTCTCAGTCGAAGATACTAAATCGTTTTGGGATACCTGTAAGTAATTTTGACTCCCAGTCCAATGCAGATTGGCAGATCTGTTCAAGATTATTATGCTTTGGCACCCATTTCAGAAGTTTCTGGATCTTATCGGGATTGGCAATTAACTGTGGTGGATCACCAGGACGTCTTGCTTCAATCTTGACTGGGAACTTACTACCGCTGATCAACTTCATGCAATCAATTACTTCCTGAACGCTATAACCAAGTCCATATCCACAATTAAGAGTAATGCTTTGGTCTTGCAGTTGAATGAACTTCAATGCATGGAGGTGTGCTTCGGCGAGATCATCAACATGAATATAATCCCGTACACATGTACCATCAGGCGTGTCATAATCATCTCCATAGATCGACAAAAATGGCCTTAGTCCACAGACTGCTTCTGATGCTGCCTTGATTAAGTGTGTAGCATTCGCTGTTGATTGGCCAAGGCTTCCCTGCATATTGGCTCCAGCGACGTTGAAGTATCGCAAAGCTGCATATCGAAATGTATCCGGAATTGATTTCGAAAAATCTTCAAGCATCCACTCTGTCATCAATTTGCTTCGACCATATGGATTGATCGGAGTTAATCGATCTCTTTCATGAACCTGTCTGGAGTCTGGAATTCCATAAACGGCTGCGCTTGAAGAGAACACAAAGTGTTTTATCTTATGATGAATGCAGCATTTGATTAAATTCAATGATCCAAGTACGTTGTTTTGGTAATATTTTGAGGGATTTTGAACTGATTCAGAAACAACAATATGTCCAGCGAAGTGAATCACTGAATCAATCTGATGTTGAATGATTGCTTTGGATAATCCCTCCCGATCATGAATATCCAGATGCAGGAAAATGGCTTCTTGAGGGACTGCCCAACGATGACCGGAATACAGATTGTCTATCACGCAAACATAGTAACCTGCCTGAAGTAGTTTCAAGACGGCGTGAGAACCGATATATCCGGCTCCACCGGTGACCATGACCCTGTTCTTCATGGATTGATCGCTCATTTTTGTGTTGAATTGGAAAACAGAAAATCAGCCTGCTTTGTGAAACCGGATAAAGTTCGGTATCAGTTGGCAGTTGCTACTGTTTTGTCTAGGATATCGCAAAGGTTATTGGTCATTGCTCTCCAATTTCACCGCGTTATGGATGAGAATTTTACCAATTTTTCCAGATATATCCGTAATCGATTGTCTCATGCGAGATTATCGACATCAATTCGACGGAACACGGAATATCCGATAACTACTTGCGGGTTCGACAACAACCGTAAAATTCTCTTGGTCGTCATGCGTTTAGTCTGGCTGGTCATCAAATTTCATCTTTGTTTGCTACAATCAATCTGAACATTCGCACGGGATGATCCTGACCGTAAGGAGTTTTACAGAGATCTAGGAGCATGATAGTTGAGTTCATTTCTGAACGTTTGATTTGATGCGTTCAAATTTGTGTAGTCTGAAGTCTTTGTGTATAACTGCTTATTTCGTTGGATATTTTTAGACTTCATAATACTGAAAAGGACTCATGGATTCAACTGGGAAGAGTTCTAGGAGTAGTTCATTTTTCACTTGTCTGACAGAGAGAGTTCAGTATCGAGATTGAATATCTGTCAAGCCTTCCTCAGGCTAATAAAATCGAAAAATCTCTAAAGAAAAAAATCCCTAGAATATTCTCTTACTATACCTTCATGTTACAAATTAACAAAAATGAGGAGATTCCAAAGATGAAAAATCTTTCAATTTTTCTGTCACCGCTTTTGTTACTCATAACTTTTCTTTAGTTCGCGAGTGCAGATCAGCCATTGTATTTTCAGGATTCCCGTCTTTCGTTACAGATCAAGGCACACCACGATGCAGTTTATGAAGGGAAAGATATCAAGATGTCATTTCGACTTTGGGTCAATGGACAACCTAATACTGCTCCTTGGCGTACCTGTTATCAGTACAGAACCGAAGAAGGGACAGCAACCGAAGATCGGGACTACCGCCCAAACAGCGGAACCGTTTGCTGGGATCAACAAGCCCATAGCTCCGGTACTGTGAAAATAAAGACCCTGTGGGACAGGCTCTGCGAAAATAACGAGACGGTGAAGGTTGTACTCACCCAGCCGGAATCCCTGGTCTTGAATGAGTGGAGGGAACCTTCATGTAGTCATGGTGGACAACATTGGCCATGTGATTTCACGGCAACGGCCACGATCAAGCAAGACAGTTACACCTGTCTAGGTCGTTATCGTTAATTTGGTGACTAATCGTTTCTGCTTCACTGCTAGATATGGACCAGAGGCACGGGGAACCACGGCAAAGTTACTTGAATAGGTTGTTGAGTTGTGCTAACACGCGATCTATAGAGACCAAATGCTGTCGGTTCGCGATACTGATACTTGGAATCGACTGTCTATGGGACCGGGGTGTGAAATCAATGCCCTCGAATATTTGTCAAAACCGAATTAACTTCAAGAAGTAAGGTATGTTTACCCCCTCGGTACAGAGTACAGGAGCTGATTTTACACCGTGTTGTCAGCCAACGCTTAAGTGAAAAACTGATCGTTCAGAAATCGAGTTTGATTTTTGTTTTTTTTTTGCAAACCAATAAAAAAGGCCCCATTCAGGGCCTTTTTTATTGGATGCCATACAAGATGATTACATCATGCCGCCCATACCCCCCATGTCAGGCATTGGAGGAGCAGGTTTTTCCTCTGGAATTTCCGCGATCATAGCCTCGGTAGTGATTAGGAGTCCAGCAATTGAAGAAGCATTTTGCAACGCAGCTCTTGTTACCTTGGTTGGATCAAGTATTCCCATCTTGATCATATCACCATATTCTCCAGTACTAGCGTTATAACCATTGTTATCTTTTTCGCCCAGTACGTTGTTCAGTACGACCGAACCATCATCCCCGGCATTGTTTACAATCTGGCGGAGTGGCTCTTCCAAGGATCGCAATACAATATTAATACCATGTCCTTGATCAGTGTTATCACCATTCAGTTTGGCAATCTTATCCACACAACGAACTAGTGCAGTGCCACCACCCGGTACAACCCCTTCTTCAACGGCTGCACGAGTAGCATGCAAAGCATCCTCAACTCGAGCTTTCTTCTCTTTCATCTCAACTTCAGTAGCAGCACCAACTTTGATAACAGCTACACCACCGGCAAGTTTTGCAACACGTTCCTGCATCTTCTCTTTGTCATACTCTGATGTTGCTTCCTCAATCTGAACACGGATCTGAGAGACTCTACCTTCGATGTCCTTCTTCGCACCAGCACCATCAATGATGGTGGTATTTTCCTTGCTTACCTGAATTTTCTTCGCCTGACCCAGGTGCTCAAGGCTTGCTGTATCAAGGCTCATTCCTACTTCTTCGCTGATAACTTGACCACCGGTCAATATGGCAATATCTTGAAGCATGGCTTTACGTCGGTCACCAAAACCCGGAGCCTTGACTGCACATACTTTCACGATTCCACGTATGTTATTTACCACCAGAGTCGCTAAGGCCTCACCATCTACATCTTCGGCTATAACCATAAGGGGGCGGCTAGACTTGGCAACTCCTTCAAGAATTGGAAGCAAGTCACGAATGTTGGAAATTTTCTTATCATGGATCAGAAGATATGGATTCTCCAACTCGACAGACATGCTTTCCTGATTCGTCACAAAATAAGGAGAAAGATAACCGCGATCAAACTGCATACCCTCTACAACTTCTAAGTCGTTATCGAGTGCATTGCCTTCTTCTACAGTGATAACACCTTCCTTGCCTACTTTTTCCATCGCATCAGCAATCAAATTTCCAACCTGCTCATCTGCGTTTGCAGACACTGTACCAACCTGGGATATCTCCTTGTAATCGGTACAAGGTTTAGAAATAGAATGCAAATGATCAACAGCAACATTGGTGGCTTTATCTATCCCTCGCTTCAAATCCATGGGATTCATTCCTGCGGCGACTGATTTTAAACCTTCATGTACCATGCATTGAGCAAGGACGGTAGCCGTTGTGGTACCATCGCCTGCTACATCTGATGTCTTAGATGCAACTTCCTTGACCATCTGCGCTCCCATATTCTCAAGTTTGTCCTTGAGTTCCACTTCTTTGGCAACGGACACACCGTCTTTTGTTACAGTCGGTGCACCAAAAGATTTGTCTAGAACTACATTTCTTCCTTTGGGGCCTAGCGTAACTTTTACAGCCTCAGCCAAAGTATTTACACCCTTCAGCATGCGTGCACGGGCGCTTTCTCCGAAAACTACTTCTTTAGCAGCCATTGTTTAAATCCTCATTTAAGTAATATCTGAATTAACTGATTAACCTTCTAAGACGGCCATAATGTCGTCTTCACGCATCACGAGTATGTCTTCTCCGTCAATTTTGACTTCAGTACCCGAGTATTTTCCGAATAAAACGGAATCACCAACTTTGACATCAAGTGCTCGGACTTCACCGTTATCAAGTTTTTTGCCATTTCCAATAGCCAAAACTTCACCTTTCATAGGCTTTTCAGTTGCAGTATCGGGAATCACAATGCCACCGGGGCTGGTACGCTCATCTTCGGTTCGTCTGACGACAACCCGATCATGGAGTGGACGCATTTTCATTTGATCAAATCTCCTGTTTACGAATCGTTAAATTAAAATTTAGGGATAGAACTAATTTCACTCAGTGCAGACAAACAGAAGAACTCCAATCGGTTTCTGTTAGCACTCACAACGAGCGAGTGCTAATTGTGGTGTTTGTCCGACAGATTTCAAGTAGTCAAAAGACAATTTTTTGAATTTTTTTATCGGAGCCAGTCTGTACAAACTCCAGATCATCCATATAACGAGAAAGGATTAACCAGTATCAGCTGAATTTATTGGTTTTTATATTTTGATGACCGACAATTCAAAGTTTTCTCTTACAGTTAAATCTGGGTTAAGAGTGAGTTGTTAAATGTTATGAACAATATCAGTGTGTTAGTCGATTTCTCGATATTCACCATCAATCACTCGTGAATGGCCATTTGGGTGCCTGGTTTGCTTTTGATGATCTTCATTACCCGAAACTGATATTCCTCGGAATAAGCGAAAAATAATCCATCTTCTGAGCGCTGGTGTGAGACAGATAAATCCAACTGCATCGGTAACAAAACCAGGGGTCAACAGCAACGCTCCTGCAAGGAATAAAGCAAAGCCTTCCATAATTTCAAGGCCCGGTACTGTTCGACTGTCCAGACGTTCCTGGATTCGATTCAAGGTAATTATTCCTTGTGCTTTAACGAGCATGATTCCAATCAATGCCGTCAATACGACCAAGATAATAGTCAAGGGTGAACCAATCAGAGAGCCGATTTGTATAAGAAAATAAATCTCAACTAACGGTATAAGCAAAAACAATAGAAACAGAATTTTCATCAAATCTTCATCAAATGGTAAAAGAATATGATCATGGGAGTAAGCATTGGTCTGTGCATATTTTAATCCACTGGTAAATGTGGAACTGAATCGGGTCAAAACTTACGATTGTTTGACCCGAACGAAAATATTTTACCCCTGATAGATACCAAAAAACGGATAATTAGCCCATGTCATTTTTCTGGTTATTGATTGACTAAAAAAATGCCAGATCATGTCAACAATGATGCAAATTGTTGTTTCTTTCTTTACTTTTACAGATCATAACCATGAAAAAACCAAACATTCTTCTGATTCAAGCTGATCAACTCATGGCCAAATCGATCGGTGCTTATGGTAACCCGGTCTGTCATACACCCAATCTTGATCAATTAGTCAAAAATTCCATTTTGTTTGAAAATGCATACTGCAACTTTCCACTATGTGCACCATCTCGATCCTCAATGGCCACCGGTTTACTTTGCTCTGATATCGGCGTTTATGATAATGCAGCTGAACTACCCGCATGCATACCAACATATGCTCATTACCTCCGCGACTCTGGGTATCTCACGACTCTATCAGGGAAAATACACTTTATCGGACCCGACCAATACCATGGATTTAACGAGAGATTAACTCCTGACATTTACCCAGCGGATTTCTCATGGGTACCCAACTGGAATAACGAAGGGAAAAGAGATACTAACGACAGCCGAAGTGTCTTGATATCAGGTATATGCGAGGACTCCGTGCAAATTCAGTTCGATGAAATGGTCACAAGAGAAACGATCAAGCATCTCGATAATCTGAGACGGTTGAAAAACAAAGACCCCTTCTTCCTTCAGGTTTCCTTCACCCACCCACATGAACCGTATTTGTGTCGGAAAGAATATTGGGATATCTATAGAGAAAGAATGATTCCTCCTCTATCAGTCCCAGCACTGAAGCCAGAAGAACACGACCCTCATTCACAACGATTACTGGCAGATTTTTCGATACTAAATACCGTTTTCGATGAAGTAGACATTTCCCGTGCACGAAGAGCTTATTTTGGCTCAATCAGTTTTCTGGACAATCAAATTGGAAAAATTCTGAAGAGCCTGTCCGATGCAGGCATAACAAATGAAACAGTGGTGATATTCACTTCCGATCACGGTGATATGCTTGGCGAAAGAGGCTTGTGGTTCAAAAAACACTTTTTTGAGTCATCTATTCGAGTGCCCCTGTTTATGGCCATACCGAATCAACCTGCAAAACGAATTGTCAGTCCGGTTTCGCTTGTCGACCTTCTGCCAACACTTATGGGTCTTGCTGAAGGCTCTGGTTGGTCTAGTAATATTGATAAACTCGATGGCATAGACCTTACCCAGTGGATAAGCGAAGGTTCTGAATTAAACAGATCTCTCTATGCAGAGTATCTTGCTGAAAGTGCAATCTCGCCAATGTTGATGATTCTGCGAAAGCCCTACAAATTCATTTGGTCAAATGAAGATCCTTATATGTTATATGATTTAGACAATGATCCAAACGAGCGAACCAATATCGCACGTATGCCGGATAATTCAAACCTAGTAAACTCTTTTCTTGATGAAATTCAAGAAAAATGGAATCCTACACTTCTATACGAAAAAATAATCCAGAGCCAACGTCGACGTCTCAAAATCATGAACGCACAAGCTCTCGGCAATAAACCTCGATGGAATCATGGGGAAAAGACTAACGAACAAGTATTATGGTATCGAGGTCAAGGAGGTTACAATGAATGGGCGTTCCCGAGTGAAGTAACCCAATAAACAATTTTCTCGTCAGGCCGCGGACTTACTTTTCCAACAGTCTAGGCATCATCTCCACTAAATTGCAGGGTCGGGTTCGATAATCCAGTTGATGGGATATCAGCTTTTTCCATGCTAATTTCACAGCACCCGGTGATCCTGGAAGAACAAATATATAGGTTCCGTTTGCGACACCAGCCAACGTTCGCGACTGAAGAGTCGATGTACCAATATCTTCATAGGATAAGACACGAAACATTTCTCCGAAACCCTCAAGAGTTTTGTCGAATAATGGATAAACCGCCTCTGGGGAACCGTCCCTACCGCTAACACCTGTTCCACCGGATGTAATGATGATCTGGATGTCTGCATTTGCTATCCATGTAGATACGATCGCTCGAATCTGGTAAATGTCGTCCATCACGATGGCTTTTTCGTAGAGATTATGACCTGCTTGAGTCAATCGACTTACGAGTACAGAGCCCGAGCGGTCATCGTATTCTGTCCGTGTGTCAGAGATAGTCAAAACTGCGATATTGGTCGCAATAAATTTGCGTTCACTCATCGTATGGTTTCTTCTTCGTCATCATTATTGAAAGTTGTTATACTACCAGAAGTTCACTCCTACCCAGCAAGTTCAGTTCTACCCAGTATTGTATGAATATAACTGTCAAAGTTTTCGCCAGTCTTAGAGAGGACTTGGGAATTGATTCTGCCAATATTCGTTTATCTGGCGAGGTGACTACCTTGGATGTCTGGAAAGAAATCACCGATAAACAGCCTCCAAGCAATTTGCTTTGTGCCATCAATCATCAATATGTAGGGTTTGATGAAACTGTCCGAGATGGTGATGAAATCGCCTTCTTTCCGCCTGTTAACGGAGGCTAATTGTGCATATCCAGATTTGCCCAGAAGCGTTCGATCCTTGGTCTGAGATTTCTGATTATCCCGCTCGATCAAAAATGAAACCGGGCAGTTATGGTGCATGCTCCGTTTTTGTCGGATTTATGCGCGACTTCAACCTCGGGAATAAAATCCAATGCTTGGAACTAGAGCATTACCATGGGATGACAGAGAAATTACTAACGGAGCATGCGGAAAAAGTGGATCAACAATATGGACTACTCGAGCTGTTGGTACTGCATCGAGTTGGCATGATTTATCCGCAAGATCCAATTGTTTTGGTTGCAACTTGGTCGGCACACCGAGCTGAAGCCTTCAAAGGGTGTCATGACATGATGGAATACCTCAAGGCAAATGCCACGTTCTGGAAGAAAGAAAGCCTGGCTAATTCACAGCACCAACGATGGGTTGATAGTCAAATAGTAGTAACTTGAGTATCTGAACCCGGGCTCCATTCACTATTGCAGAGCTAGATACGGTTTAACCAATGCTAGCAGTTCATCGTAAGTTAACAAGCCAAGCTTAGAGTCTACCTGAACTCCCTGTTTGTTAAATATTGTTGTATAGGGTAATGCCCCGTGGCTTGAGTTACCCTGTGCAGCCAGTAACTCATTCCCACCAGTTATTGCCACCAGAGACGGATAATTCATTCCCACTTGTGCAGAAAATAATCGGGCTGAATCAAGAAGATCATGGGCAATTCCCAAAACCTGAACATTTGCTTCAGACATTTGAGATTGGAAAGTAATCAACATGGGAATCTCTTCACGGCATGGCGGACACCATGTCGCCCAGTGGTTTATCACAACGATTTTACCGAGCCACTCTTCACCGGAACGTAGCTGTTTTTCTGTATCTGGCAGAGAAATCTCACTCAATGTTGCCGTGGGTTGCTCAGAAAAATTTGCTTGTCCGAAGTAGAATCCTGCAACTAGGCTACCCAGAATAAGTAAAATGTAAATTCCTTTTTTTCTATGATTCATCTACTATGCGTGGTTTTACTGAACAATAAATCAAACAAACTTATATGGTTTCTTGCCAAATTTTCAGATATTCCTGAAGATGATCTCGATTTGAATGCAATAAAAGCGTCCGAACATCATCTTGAGCACTTGCGTATTCTTGATCATTCAACTCCCCAGAAATCAGTTCCCACTTAAGATAAATTAAGTATGTGTTTAATACATCGGTTTCACAATAATTTCTGATCGCTTGTACGTTTCCCTCGAGATAAGTGTTCCAGACAAGTTTTCCTTCCATTCCCATCTTGCCAGGCAACCCAATCATCAGTGATATTTGATCTAATGGTGCCGCACCTCGGAGGTTATAGCTCGAAAGCACATCCATCAAGTCAATATGCCGCCAGTGATATCGACTGAGGTAATTGCTATATCGGAATTGGTTATCTCGTTCTCCTCTCTCCCAATACCTTGATGCATTAACGCCATGCATTAGGGACCGATAATGCAAGACCGGAAGATCAAAACCGGAACCATTCCAACTAACCAGATTTGGCTTCATCTTCGCAATGCCATCAAAGAATCTTTGAACCAACTCCTTTTCATCCGATTCGCAATTTCCTAAAGACCAAAGCTTGATTGATTTATCCTCTTTTCGATAGAGCACCGAAATAGCAATCACACGATGTTGATGAAGTGGCAAAAACTCAGAGCCCCCAGTCTTTTGTACTTGTTTGGTAATCATTGCCTTGGCAATATCATCATCTGATAAGCCATCTAAACCAAATAAACGCTTTCCGAGTTTCGTATCAGGAATGGTTTCGATATCAAATACAAGAATACCCATAGGATTGTGAGTCGAATGTAATGATTAATTCTTAACCCAGCGGTGTTGAGTCGCTGTCATCAAAACAATATTTACTTTACGATTCTGATTGCTGTAAATCATCGATTTATAATGTAAAAGACAGGTATTCTTGGCCAATTCCGAAAGAATTTCTTTCCAAATTATATTGAGTATGAGAAATGCGATAACCGAAAAATTAGGGAATTATCTATAAAGGCGCTTTGTGGTTTTCTATTTTACCGTGACAATCAAGGCAATGCGGAAAACCCCCGCCTAAATTATCATACATTTATCCGAAATATGAGTTCTTCTTAGCGTGAAAAAATGCTAGGTTGATGGAAAAGTTGACATATGAACTTTCACTCCTTATGTCAGGAGCCATACCCGTTGGTTGCGGAAGTTTAGATTCGAACATTCATCCCGTTTTAGCCACATCATTTTACTTGGACGGATGTAGATGCATTATCCACTATCCGCCAGATGATACAACCTAGTCTGTGCACTGTCTACTGTTCGAACTCTTCTGAAGTGAACCCGCCTGAGCCTGTTTGGAATCAAAGGTCCATCTAGAGAGCTATGGGTTGGCTTTTTTGATCGTAACTCTGACATGTCGAGCCCAAACATATTGAAAGATCACCAGAACCAGCACACCGACAAACAAGCCGCATAGATCGTCATTAGCAAGTAAAATTTTCCTGCATTTGATAAAAAAAGAGGGATTTCTGTCAAATACAACATATATGCTGATAATATTGCTATTGATTAGAATTAGCTACCCAACCAGTTATTCTCATTTAGTGATTGTTGATGACCAAAACGCAATTAAAAATCATGCAACCTATCCAAAATAACGTTACCGAATCCTTTCTTAAAAATCTTGATCAGTCGCTCAAGAAACCTCTTGACAGTAGCGAAAAAGACTTCTTACGACATTATTTTCGGCGTTTGTCAGCGCAAGACTATGACAACTCTCGAACACTTGAATACTATGAAATTGCTCTCAAACATCGGGAGCTTGCAACTATCCGAAAACCCAATGAGATCATCATTGAATCCTTCAACAAGAAGATTGAGGAAGTCTCAAACCGAAATACCGAATACACATTATTTCTGTTAGTTGTTGATGACTTACCCTTTCTTGTCAACTCGCTGTTGATGAAATTGAATTCTCTTCACAAGACTCCAGAGCGTTTCCTTCATCCCATTTTCACAGTAGAGCGCAATTCAAACAATGAAGCCCTGTCATTTATAGAATGCTTCCTAGTACAGAATCAAGATAGCCCCAATAATGAAGCCTACATCCAATGCGCGTTTGAGTATACACCCGAAGACGAGCACCAGTCTATCAAGGATAGCTTGCTGGATGTCATTGTTCAGATTCGTACTTCTGTCGATGACTGGCTAGAAATCCATGAAAAAGTCAAAAATCTAATCGATAAACTTCATAAAAAAGATCTAGATTCAGAATTATCTGAGCAGATTCATTTTCTCAACTGGATCCAACAGGAAAATTTTGTATACCTCGGATATTGCGAGGTAGAGCTCGACACCCGCAAGCATTCGAATCAACCAATGCTTGTTAAAAGTTCCCTACTCGGCAATCTCAAAACAATCGAACGGAAGGAAAACAATCTGATCGACACTGCATTACCACCGATATCCTACCCTAACCCCAGACGAGTAGTCTATACCAAAGCCAGAATCAAGTCTGAAATCTATTATCCGAGTTATATGGACTGCATCTTGATCCGGCATAACCCAAAAACTTACAAGGGGAAAACTCGGATTAGTTGCGTAATCGGCTTTCTGTCCAGAAACAGTCAAATCCAGGGGCATATGTTGATTCCCTATGTCCGAGATAAGATTGAATGGATACTGGAACATTCAGGTATGAGGCGAGACGGACATGGCTACAAGGAATTGCGTGCCTTATTGACCACCTTGCCTAGAGACAAACTACTCCAGATGGACCGAGAAGATTTGTATCGCTTGGGTGTGACTTTACTCAATCAGGAACGTCGTAAGACCCGAGTGCATTTGCACCGAAATATCTGTGGTCACTTCTACTCCTGCCTAGTGTATATTCCTCGGGATTTATTCGAAAGCACTCTAAGAGCTCAAATACAGGAATATATGCGAGTCGTGTTTGAGGCTACTGAAGTCGAATTCGATGTGTACTTCTCGCACTCAATTCTTACCCGTATTCACTACATCATACACATTGATCCCAAATCAGATACGTATCATGACCAAAAACAAATTGAAACGGATATCCAAAATATTGCCAGAGACTGGAACGATAGCCTATTCGAAATCTTAAAGGAAAAACAGCCATACTCGGAAGCACGTAAACTTTTTGATGCCTATGCCAACGCATTTCCAGCAAACTATCGAAATTCTTTCAGTATCCAAAATGCAATTGCTGATATCGCCATCTATGAAAATATGGTCGATGGTGAAGTTCGATGCATGCTTTCACCCTCCCAAAAACAAGCCCCTGATTCTTTTGAAAATCCAAGCGCCTCATTCAAGATATACAGCAAGAATATTTCGCTTGTTCTCTCGGATGTCTTTCCTATTCTAGAAAACATGGGGTTACGCGTTCTGCGTGAAAGGCCTTACCGAATTGAACGAAAGAATTCGGAACAACTCGGATTGCTCGATTTCCAGATTGCTCGAAATGATTTGAGAAACTTTGATTTCAAGACCTATGGCAAACACTTTGAAACCCTATTTGTACAGTGCTGGAATGGGGCTATCGAAAATAATGGATTTAATGCATTGACTCTACTAGCTGGTCTCAGCTGGCGTGAGATCATGGTGATTTGTGCGTTGTACCGTTATTTGAAACAAATCAGGTTACGCTATAGTGAACAGTCGATCATCGAAACCATGCTTCGGTATCCTGATCTAGTCAGAGATATATGGAATTGGTTTGAGGCTCGACTAAATCCAAACCTTACCGATGAAAATGAAGAGTTTCACTATACGAAATTACGTGAACGACTAAATCTCGTCAACACACTGAATGAAGAACGCATCATTATTGCATTGGTTGATGTGATCTCTGCCATACAAAGAACCAACTTCTATCAATTAGAAGATAATAATACACAAAAAAATTATCTCTCCTTTAAGATCCAATGCAACTTGATTCCAAGAATCCCTGAACCTGTACCGTTGTATGAGATTTTCGTATATTCCCCAAGTGTAGAGGGGGTCCACTTACGAGGGGGAAAAGTCGCACGCGGTGGGCTACGATGGTCTGACCGATATGAGGATTTTCGTACCGAGGTACTAGGCCTTGTCAAGGCCCAACGAGTCAAAAATGCAGTAATTGTCCCTGTCGGATCAAAAGGAGGATTTGTAGTCAAAAAATTGTCAGAGACACCACAGGATTCTGTTCAAGATCAAGTAATCAACTGCTACAAGACCTTTATCCGTGGATTGCTTGATTTAACAGACAATGTCTCAGGCATGGAGATCATTCCACCTGAAAATATCAGACGTCTTGATCAAGATGATCCCTATCTGGTGGTGGCGGCAGACAAAGGTACAGCTACCTTTTCAGATATTGCCAATGAAGTTGCGAATAACTATGGCTTTTGGTTGGGTGATGCCTTTGCCTCCGGAGGTTCTGATGGATATGACCATAAACGCATGGGCATCACTGCACGGGGTGCATGGGAGTCAGTCAAGAGACATTTTCGAGAATTGGGCAAGGATATCCAAAATGATTCTTTTACGGTGGTCGGTATCGGTGATATGTCTGGAGATGTGTTCGGAAACGGCATGCTACTGTCCAAAAAAATACGTCTGGTTGCTGCATTTAACCATCAGCATATCTTGATTGACCCAGAACCTGATCCAGAAACTAGCTTTCAGGAAAGAGAAAGACTATTCAGGCTGCCTCGATCATCATGGACTGATTACAATCGTAAATGTCTTTCATTCGGTGGTGAAATCTATTCGAGAGCTGATAAATCGATCACGCTCTCACAACAGGCAATGAAATTACTTGGCACACAAGTCTCAATATATTCACCAGATGAACTCATTCATACAATTCTGCAATGCGAAGTTGACCTATTATGGAATGGTGGAATTGGAACCTATATAAAAGCATCGACAGAGACCCATTATGATGCTCAGGATCGAAATAATGACAATTTGCGAGTTGATGCTAAAGATCTCCGTTGCAAGGTAATTGGTGAAGGTGGGAATCTCGGGGTAACCCAACTAGGTAGAATAGAATTCGCCATGATGGGAGGGCGCTCTTATACTGATGCCATTGATAACTCGGGAGGGGTTGATACCTCTGATCATGAGGTCAATTTAAAGATACTTTTGAATGCTGAAGTCATGGATAACCGGCTAACTATGAAAGAACGTAATCGCGTTCTGTCGAAAATGGAAAGTAATGTGGCAGAACTGGTTCTATCGAATAACTATCAGCAAACCCAGATTATCAGCATCGAGGCACAGAGCGGAAAAGCGCTCATGCCTCAACACATAAGAACCATCGGTATTCTCGAACAAGACGGAATGCTGGATCGAGATATAGAATTTTTGCCATCAGCAGAAGAATTAACTGAGCGCCTTGAAGCAAAAAATTATCTCACCCGACCCGAACTAGCCGTTGTTCTTGCCTACAGTAAAATGGATCTTTATCAGAAACTGGTTCCCTTGAAGTTTATAAACAACCTCTATTTACTTAGGGAAATCGAACGTTACTTTCCAGATTACGTTCAGAAAAACAATCTAGCCAGTATTCACAATCATCGACTGAAACGTGAAATTATCGCTACTCAACTGACTAATGATCTAGTCGGCTGTATGGGATCCTCGTTTCACTTAAGAGTCATGGATCTAACCGGAAGCCCCATTGAAGATATCTGTGCGGCATACTTAGTTGCACGTGATTCCTCCAAATATCAGGAAATCAGTAAAAAAATCGTCAATCTAGATAACAAGGTCGATGCGGCCCTACAGATTGAGGCCTTCAACAGACTCTGCCGATCACTTGAAGGAACGATTAACTGGATATTAAAGAAAATCGAAACCCCTCAAGATATCGAATCCCTGATCGATCGGTTCTCCGTGCCCTATCTCGAACTTTGCAAAAATTTAAAGAAGATTCTCAGCAAGGCCACCACAGAACGATACAAAGATATATATAATCGATTGGTTTATAGTGGTTTTCCGAAACCACTTGCCCATGATATTGCCTGCCGGGATATACTAAGTTATGGTATTGATGTTGTTGAATTATCACTTGTCCATAAGAGGTTGGTAGTAGAAACGGGCCAGATATACTTTGCGGTCTCGGAAATACTTTCAATCGACTGGATTCATAAACAAATTGCCTCTATTGAATCCGACAATATCTGGCACGAAAGAGCAAAATTCAGTCTGCTTACCACTTTGCGGGGACACCATACCGAAATCACAAATTCGATATTGGCAGCCTCCAAAAACCAAAAACCAAAGCAAGCGCTTGATGTCTGGACGAAAAATAATTTGAACTATATTCAGGAGCTAGAGCGAAAAGCTGATTCCTTGAAACAGGAAACAATGGTTGATTATTCCATGCTAAGCGTAATCGTAGCCGAATTGGAATCCATCAAATGACTGCTGTAATCCTTCCTGGAAAATTGCGTCCCTGAGCTAGAGAATGTACGCCCCAAATTATTTCGAGTCAGACAAATAAATATCTGAAAAACCTCATCATTCATACTGTGAGTACCATGTTTATAAAAACCGAGATCAAAATATAACGATCATAGAATCAGAAATGAAATTTTCAAATCGCAAATCGAGAAAACGGCATGACTGAGGAATTATCGAGGTTAAAAAAGCGCGCTTCTGAACTCTTGAGCAGTTGTAAATCCTTGCAACTTGCGACTGTAGATCAATATGGAAAACCGCTTGCAAGCTACGCACCTTTCTACCGCACAAATAATGGGGATTTTTTTATTTTCGTAAGTACTCTGTCCTCACATACCACTAATCTTGCAATCGGAACAGCCAGCATATTGATTATTGATGATGAGTCAAAGTCACCACAAATTTACGCTCGTAATCGCTTGGCTTTCCATTGCAATTGCGTACTGGTTAATCCGAAAGAAAATCTTTATGGGAAAATTCTCGACGGATTAGAGCAACGGCACGGGGATATTATCCAAACCCTTCGTACACTCTCTGATTTCCATCTGTATCAACTGCAACCCGAATCTGGATCTTTCGTGATCGGCTTTGGTCAAGCATATGAGATATCACCCGACCTGAATAATTTCTCACACATCGCACCTGAAAAATAGTACCCTTATAGCCTAAGATCGTAAGCTCGCTGGACCGCTATGCGATCTTCCATATCAAAATACCACCGCATCAGATTTGGAAAATCTGGAATATTTAAACCCTGATTTTCATGGATTGCAACCCATGGGTAAACCGCCATATCCGCTATGCTGTATTCATGTGCAATATAGGGACGACATTCAAGCTCAAGATCTAAAAATCGATATAAGCGCTTTGCATGAGAATAGAAATAATCCAAGACCTCCTGAGGAGATTGAGCATCACTTCTAAAATGCATCAACTGCCCCAATGTTGGCCCAAAATTCGAAACTTGCCAAAACAACCATTTGAGCACCTCAATTCTTGAAAAAGAATTATCCGAAAGATACCGGCCTGACTTCTCAGCAAGATAAAGCATAATTGCACCGGATTCGAAAAGGTGAACTGACTCTCCACCTGAGTTTGTTTCATAATCTACAATAGCTGGAATTTTTCCATCTGGTGAAATATCAAGAAATCGCGGTATAGTCGTGAGATCAAGGCTTAGATCAACAGGAATGAGCCGGTATTCGATACCAATCTCTTCAAGAAGAATAAGAATTTTGTACCCGTTTGGTGAACTGTCGCAAAATAAATCAATCATGGAAAGTACTATCAAATGCTCATCAATGAACGATTTTACTCATAATAGTCACCAGTCGAACAATCCTTTTGAAATATCGTTGCCCTCTAGCAATCTCTGGGTATTCGGATATGGTTCGCTAATGTGGAAACCGGGATTTCGCTATCTCCAATCCAGTCCTGCCCGCTTGTATGGATTCAATCGTAGGTTATGCTTATGGTCAATACATTACCGAGGGACGCCAGAAAGGCCTGGACTTGTCGTTGGATTGATTCCAGGCGGGTCCTGTCATGGTGTGGCATTTCAGATTGATGAGAGTTTTCGCGAGGAAACTTTGCAATATCTTTATGACCGAGAAATGACCAATTATGCCTATCGTCCAATCCTTAAGAGTATTTATCTTGAAAGCCGTAGCAAAGTTAAAGCTCTAACCTTTGTTTCAAGAAAGGACCATAAACAGTTCGCATCATTGAATTCGGACCATGATATCATCAATATTATCAAGAAGGCTGAAGGCCCAATGGGAACGAATATTGATTACGTCATCAATACTGTCGCACACTTGAAAGAGATTGGTATTCACGATTCACAACTATACAGAATTGCAAACAGACTAAAATTTACCTGATAAACACTCAGAATGAACCATAATTCCATTTTGTGTCGGGCGGATGTTAGACTTCATGAGAGCTGGGTTCGTTGTCAAACTAAAGGTAACCAGTCTGGTGAGCCAGAATCAAACTGGGTAAATTAAGAATTTTCCTCACCCATCTGGACATTACTCTGATTCACGATCTGCTCAGCGTCGATTTGATACCAAGGCAGAACAATCACATTCGAGCATATTTGTCGATTATCACCGCCATAAACCAGCCTTGACTGCCCCGCAGATTTACCGGCAAGCTTTTGCCAGAACTCCAACCCCTTGAAATAATCCTTATTGATGGTTTGACCGGATTTGATTTCTAAAGCCGATAGTTCAGTTCCATGGTCAATAACTAGGTCTACCTCATGTCCTGAACGATCACGCCAGAAATAGAGATTCGAGGCCTTGCCCGCATTAAAACGGGCTTTTAGTAATTCGCTTACAACCCAGGTTTCGAACAGGGCCCCCTTTTGCACATGGCTAATTAGTTGTTTGTAACTCTGGATACCGAGCAACCAGGCTGCAAGACCAGTATCCAGAAAATAGAGTTTCGGTGTTTTGACCATTCGCTTGTTGAAATTTTGATGATGTGGTGGCAACAGGTGCACAACATAGCTTGCTTCCAGTAGGGATATCCATGCATTTGCTGTGTTATGCGTAATCCCGCAATCATTAGCTAAAGAGAAAAGATTAAGGAGTTGTCCCGTCCGGCCTGCACACATTCTCAAAAAGCGTTGAAACGTCCGTAGATTTCGGACATTAATCAATTGTCGGACGTCTCGTTCAAGATATGTTCGCACATAGTTTTCATGCCAGGTGTAGGGATCAAGCAAGCGACTGTGAATGGGCGGAAAGGCACCATCAAATAGTGTTTTCTCGAGAACTGGAGTAGTTTTTTTTGCATGCCCTAACTCTCCGTAGGTCATGGGTAACAGGGTCAGCAATGCGGCCCTGCCTGCCAGACTCTGGGTAATACCTGACAACAATCCAAACTGCTGAGACCCTGTCAGTATGAATTCACCGGGTTGTTGTCTTTCATCGACGTGTGTCTGAATATACGAGAACAGAGCTGGAATTGCTCGAGTTCCCAAAGTAAAATTCACGATTATCAACATCAGACTGCTCAATCTCGATCGGATGAGTAGCAACATTCCAACTATAATTGAGAACAACCATGAGCAACGAGCTATTCTTGAAAATTGTCAATCGGGAAATCCCCGCTGATATTGTGTTCCAAGACGAGCGGGTTACCGCTTTCAGAGACATCAATCCACAAGCACCCACTCACATTCTAATCATCCCGAATAAACTCATTCCAAGCGTCAATGAAATCAGCGAAGAAGACGAAGCATTGCTTGGTCATTTGTTAGTTGTAGCTCGCGATATCGCGAAACAGGAAGGAATTGCCGAGTCCGGTTATCGCCTATTGATCAATTGCGGTGATCATGGCGGGCAGGAAGTCTACCACCTGCATATGCACCTCTTCGGTGGACATCCACTTGGAAGAATGATTGGGAGAAAATGATATACGGATAATCGAAAAATTACTCAATCACCCTGCTCTACATCTCAATCATAGCAATTGCCTGAGTAGCAATACCCTCTTCTCGACCGGTAAACCCTAAGTAATCGGTACTGGTTGATTTAACACTGACTGCTGACACCGGCAAATTCGTATCTTCAGCAATATTGGCAATCATATCTTTGATGTATCCAGACATTCTGGGCTTTTGTGCAACGATCACAGCATCGATATTAACAATCCGCTTCCCATCTTTATTTAGTATTTCTACAACACGTCTTAGCAAAATGCGACTATCAATATCCTTAAACTCCTGATCATTCGAAGGAAAATACTGTCCGAGATCGCCAAGAGCCGCAGCACCCAGTAATGCATCACAAATCGCATGTAATAACGCATCACCGTCCGAATGCCCTTCCAACCCCTTGTGCCAGTCAATTTCTACCCCACCCAGAATGAGCTTTTTTCCCTCAATCATAGCATGTGCATCCAGCCCTATACCTACTCTCATAGCTAAACATCCCCTTTAAGAAATGCTTCAGCCAGACGCAGGTCGTTCTTCTCGGTGACCTTGATATTCATGTCACTGCCCTGGACCATGATCGGTGACCAACCCGCATACTCCATGGCCATGGCCTCATCGGTTACCGTAATTTCATCTTCTTCTAACATATAAAGTGCATCAAACAAATTCGCAACATTGAATACCTGCGGAGTATAAGCTCGCCAGCAACTATTTCTGTCCAGAGACTCGATAATCACACCATCTTCAGTAGACAATTTCATTGTGTCTTTCGAGCATGAACCGAGCACAGCTCCATCTTGATGTTTTTTTGCCGCCTTAATCACCTTGAGTGTATCTTGATTTGTGATACATGGACGAGCAGCATCGTGAACCAAGACGTAATCTTTCAAACTAACCCTAATTTCATCAAACAAATATTGAACCCCTTTTCTGACTGTATCTTGCCTACGTTCTCCACCATCAAATATTCCAAAATATTTCGGATGTTCAAAGGGATCATAACTCCATAAGGGATCCGTTGCAGATAATCCGATAATTACACCAGTGATAAACGGCATCTCACATAATCTTAACAACGTATGCTCAAGCATACTCTTGCCGCACAATTCCATGTGCTGTTTGGGGAGAGTACCACCCATGCGCAAACCCTGACCTGCCGCTGGTACAACTGCCCATACCTTCCGAGAGAACAATCCATTTTTCGATTTTTTTTTCATATCACACTCAACTTAGGTAGAATTCTCGCTTTCGTTTATCTAGGCTCTTTCAAGTTGCTGAATCCAGTCTTACCGCGCTCATCGACAGAACCCATCATTTGGAATAATCTGCATGGTTCAGCAACCGGTTATGCAATAGCCGAGTTGACTCGGACGTATCCAGAACTGATACTAATTGTACTGGATGACTCTCATCAACTTTGTGTTTTAGAAGACGAAATTCGCTTTTTTCTTGGCGATACTGATCATCCAGTCTTACACCTTCCTGGCTTGGAATGTCTACCCTATGAGCATCTCTCACCACATCAGGAAGTAGGTTCAGAAAGAATCCGAATTCTCACACAACTGCCAAGCCTTGATAGAGGCATACTTTTGGTCCAAACCGATACATTATTGCAATTCTTGCCACCAGTTGAGTATATCTATAACCATTCCTTTATGATTTCTGTTGGCCAGAAAATCAATTTTGGAGATTTTCGCTTGCGTCTAATTGATTCCAACTATGTTGGTGTTGATTTGGTTGTGTCACCAGGTGAATTTGCCTCCAGAGGCGGGTTGATCGATGTGTTTCCTGTTGGACAAGAATCACCCTTTCGTCTCGATTTCTTTGATGATGCAATCGATTCAATACGATTATTTGATCCAGACACACAACGAACGATCAATAACATTCAACAAATTGAAATCCATCCTGCACGTGAATTTCCTATGACTGAAGCTGGAATTGATCAATTCCGATCTGCATTTCGGGAGAAATTTGATTGTGATCCATTAACCCAACATATCTACAAAGAAGTAAGTCAGGGCAATACTCCACCCGGAATTGAATTTTATCTACCCCTATTTTTTCAGGAAACCACTAGCATTTTTGATTATCTAAAAGGCTCAACAGTATTCATTACATCGTCATGCATCGAAATAGAGATAAACAACTTCATGGAAGATGTCGAAAATCGTTACGAGAACTTACGACACGATATTGAACGCCGGATTCTTCCACCCGATCATTTATATCTTCAACCAAACGAGACAATCGAGAAAATCAATAATTTTCGAAGAATCGAATTAGGAAACCAAGACGCCGCAAATGCATGGTCAGCCTCAAGCATTCCGGTTGAAAACTTTCCAGTAAATACCCGAGTTGCCAATGCCTACGATTCACTAATTGACTACCTGCAATCTACGCATAACCGCATTTTAATCGTTGCCAGCAGTCAAGGGCGTATCAATATTATTGAACAAGCGCTGACTTCCCACCAGATTCCAACTTCAGTATTCTCGAGTTTTGATGAATTTGTACAGTCTCAAGATTGCCAAATTGGTCTGAGTGCTTGTGCTCTCTCTCAAGGTCTTCGATTGCCCGACCATGAATTCGAGATCATCAGCGAAAGTCAACTTTTTGGCGAACAAATTTTACGCCAACGCCGCCGTAGTCGATTCTCCAAGGACCCAGATACTATCATCAAATCGCTTGCTGAATTAAATCTCAATGATCCAGTAACCCACATCGATCACGGTGTTGGACGTTATCGAGGTCTATACCGAGTCGATTACTCAGATGACGAAACGGAATACATCATCATCGAATATCAAAATCAGGACCGACTCTATATACCTGTGTTATCACTTCAACAAGTCAGTCGATATATTGGAGGCACACCCGATACCGCACCATGGCATCAACTCGGTTCTAAGGAGTGGGAAAAAGCGAAACAGCAGGCCCGCGAAAAAACCTATGATGTAGCAACCGAATTACTGGAAATGGACGCTGTACGCCAGGCTCGCAAAGGCTTTGCTAATACCATACCTACTGAGGATTTTGCAGCTTTCATCGATGAGTTTCAATTCGAGGAAACTCCCGATCAATTACAAGCAATTCAAGATGTAATTAATGATCTGGTCATACAGAAACCCATGGATCGTTTAATCTGTGGTGATGTTGGCTTCGGTAAAACTGAAGTTGCGTTACGCGCCGCTTTCATTGCTGTTCATAATCGAAGACAAGTCGCAATATTAACCCCTACGACTTTGTTAGCCCAACAACACTTTGAAACATTTATCAGTCGTTTCTCAAAATGGCCCATCGAGATTGAGGTCTTGTCACGTTTTAAAACGAGCAAGCAGAAAAAGGATATTACCCAACGAGTGATTGAGGGCAAGATCGATATCATTATTGGCACCCATGCCCTATTACAAGATAGCATCGGGTTTGCAAATCTGGGACTCGTCATTGTTGATGAAGAGCATCGCTTTGGAGTACGTCAAAAGGAAAAACTCAAGAAACTTCGTCAAAACGTCGATATTTTGGCAATGACAGCAACGCCAATCCCTCGCACTCTTAATTTGGCTATTTCCGGCTTGAGATCGATTTCAATCATCGCTACGCCACCTGTCAATCGTCTGCCAATCCGTACCTTTATTCGATCCTATGATAATCAGATTGTTCGCGAAGCATGCCTACGCGAAATTCGTCGTGGTGGACAGGTGTTTTTCTTGCATAACAAAGTTAGTTCAATTGAACGCATGGCCGATGAATTACAACAATTGGTACCTGAAGCCACGGTCGGAATCGGACATGGACAAATGCCAGAAATGCAATTAGAAATGATCATGCTGGATTTCTATCACCAGCGATTCAATGTTCTTATTTGTAGCACGATTATTGAGAGTGGAATCGATATTTCCACTACCAATACCATCATCATCAATCGTGCTGATAAATTTGGTTTGGCTCAACTTCACCAATTACGGGGCCGAGTTGGCCGTTCCCATCATCAGGCATATGCATACTTACTCGTTCCAGATCTTGAACATATTTCCGGAGATGCTTCCAAACGACTTGATGCAATTCATGCTATGGGCGAACTTGGGTCAGGATATACTTTGGCAACGCATGACCTTGAAATTCGTGGTGCTGGTGAATTGTTGGGCGAAACCCAAAGTGGATTAATCGATAAAGTTGGATTCTCCGTTTATAGTCAATTTCTCGACTCTGCCATTCGTTCCATTCGTAAGGGAGAGCTTCCTGATACCATTGATGTCAAAATGGACCCGAGTGAGACCCTGATCGATTTGCATGTCCCAGCATATTTCCCTGATGACTATCTATCGGATGCCCATAGTCGACTAATTTTTTATAAGCGTATCTCTAATGCAATATGCATTGAAGATTTGAATGAGCTACAAATCGAAGCAATCGATCGATTCGGGTTGTTACCTGATCCAGCCCGTAATATGTTTCGATTAACCGCGTTGAAATTGCATTCAGAAAATCTTGGAATTAGCGAAATCCAGATTGATGAATCGGGGGGATCTATTCAGTTTCAAAAGAACCCGAAACTCAATATGACTAAGCTATTGGAGATTGTCCAGAATCATCCTGATGAACTGACGTTCAATCAATCTGGCTCAATAAAATTCATCAAAGAAATTACGAGTTCAAATGAAAGACTTGATAAAATTGAGCACCTAGTTGAAAGCATGAGCATAGTTTGAAACATGAATTTCTTTTTCGACTGATTATGTAATCAGTTGCACTCATGGTATCCCTAATAACTTAAAAATCATAATTTTACTCGTTGATATCTATTCTACAAAAGCAATGTTTCCAGTATTTTTGGATTGTTGCGTTGTTATTAATCGGTTTGCAATCAGTTGCCCATTCAAGCAACTATGAGATTGAAGTCATTGTATTTGAGCGCCCAGACTCAAAAGACTTAGATCTTGAATACTGGAATTTTTCCAGTGAACATCTCAAAGAGCAAAGATCTCATCTAAATGAGATGGAACAGTCCCGAAATTTATCACGGTTATCGGAAAGTTCGGCCTACAATGGCACCCAAAAATTGCAGCGGTTAAGTGAATTCATCCGTAAACTAAATATCAACAATTTGCCTGTGCTAGCTAGTGCTCGCTGGATTCAACCACCTTTCTTCTTCCAAAATGCTCCAGTTATATCACTAGGAACTGTAGGATCTAGACTACCCCATGCATACTTTCGGGTCTATAAGACATCTTTGCTTTTTGCTGATATAGCTTTACAACTCTCAACGAAGAGCACCAGAGCAAATCTTAGTACACCCAAAACACTGATCGAAAAACCGCAGGAAAATCCTGAATCTGGGTTTGATCCAGAATACCTATTCGATACATGGCCGGTAATCGAATCACTTGATCCTGAATATTACCTTATCGAACGACGCCGGATTCGGTTCAAGGAAGTTCATTATTTTGATCATCCAGCTTTCGGGGTGATACTGGGAATCTGGTCAACGAATTGAGTGAAAGGCCAGCAACATTTGATAGACCTTGTTCGTGGTTTTTTCCAAAATCTGACGAATACCTGCCATAGATATTGCCTCATTGCTCCGACCGGCTGCGGGATTGACCACCATAGCAAGCGTCGCATAAGACATACCCAACTCTCTTGCCAATGCCGCTTCTGGCATTGCTGTCATCCCTACCATATCCGCACCATCCCGATCCATACGATCTATTTCTGCAGCCGTTTCAAAACGGGGCCCTTGGGTAACACCATAAACCCCGTGATCAATAATCGGCTGTCCAGCATTTTTGGCGCATTTGAGAATACTTTCTCGCAAATGAAGATCGTAGGGGTACGCAAATTCCACATGTCCCAAATCCTTGGTTGGGATATTGAAATTCACTGTATTATCAAAAAAGGTATGTTCTCTACCCCATGTATAGTCAATGATCTGATCAGGCAAAGACAATGAACCTGAAATAAAGCGGCGCGTTATACCACCTACTGCAGCAATCGCAATCACATCAGTTACTCCCTGATCATGTAGAGCATAAATGTTTGCCCTATAATTGATTTGGTGAGGCATTATCCGAGGTCCTGTTCCGTGGCGTGACAAGACAATGGAGGGATTGCCATTCAGTGTTGCATAATAAAGTGCTGACGAAGGTTTGCCATAAGGCGTATCCACAGCCTGTTTTCGGGTTATTTCGAATTTCGGAACACTCTCAAAACCTGTCCCACCAATGATTCCGAGCATGATGTTATCTCTTATTTTCTACTAGTTGGAATTTACGCTTCCCTTTAAGCACATCAAGTAGATAAGAGCCATATTTTTGGGAAACGGCTAGGTTGGCTAAATTTTCTAGTCGATCATCATCGATCAAACCATGACGCCAGCAAACTTCCTCTGGACAACCCGGTATTATTCGACTGGAATTCAGGGATTTTTCAATTATGTCGTTCACTTTCGTTATTGATGATGAGTCTATATCCAGCCATCTAGTATGTTCATTACTCGCTGTATATCGAACTCGTTGTTCATCGTATTGTTTTAGCACATCATATAGGCTAGGTCTATTCAGTTGCAATGAGCGAATTTTGTTAAATACAGCTGAGTCAAAAACAACAAGTCCGACCTTAGATTCTTCGAAATGACGGAACCCTAATGGTAATGGTTTAATCAAAACCGTTACTCCGCTGTGTAAATTTAGTTCCGGTAACCAGCCAGTCAACCTAGTATTCAAAAATACTTTATCGCCCATTATTAGACAGGAGTTTGTGCCACCAACAAATTCCTCTGAGGTAAGCAAACTCTCTACTAGATCCTTACGTCCTCTAGTAAGCAAATAGGAAAACTGCAGTCCCCAATCTTGCCCACTCCCGAGTATTTCCTGAAAACGTGCCAATGTCTCAGCCTTGGCAGTGATTAAGATATTCCGAATGCCTATTTCAGCCAATAAGGATATTGAGTAATAGATCAATGGTCTGTTTAAGATATCTCGTAAAAAGCAAGTATCAGAATCAAGACTCAATGACAGAGCATCAACTGAACTTCCTTCCGTATAAATTATCCCACGCATTACATACCCTAAATTCGAATGAGAAAAAGCGAACTCAAACACTGCCAACTGTTAAAAATACGTTTATGTTCTTTTATTTGATCTGGTAGATCGGTTATAGATTCAATCGGTAATTTGCAAACAGATAATACAGAGGAGTTTTTTGACATCCTGATATCCAATAAATTCAAAATAATAGAGACAAATAACGATGACTTTTTCGGCAGGCAGTTATCGCTAGAGGTTACGGTTTACCATGGTTTCATATCGGACTAGGTCATAATTTATAACTTCTCTTTTTCCCACCGTGCACCGATGGTTCATTGCACCATTGACGACGGATCAAATCGAAACCGTCACGTATTTCCTGTGATATGTTAAGCAAGTCAAATATGGCATTATCCAACGCAATGCGTGCATCATCATGCAATGCCTCATTTGCGGGCAGAAATGTCTCATGCCTGAACCGGTGAAACAGACTATCCCATGTCGGAATTTCGTTCTTACTGAATTGGCACGGGTCAATGACAGCGACATTGGGTAGAAGTGTTCTAGTCATTCTGCCTCTTCCCAGCTGCTGACGCGGACTTACCCACCAATATGCCATAATTCCCATCGTGGAATTGAGCCATAACAAGATGATAGGCTCCATGAACTTATCATGGGCTATAAAATTTGGCCATGCAGTGCCGCCTAGCATTTTTTCTGGATTAAGACAGGCGGCCAGACTTTGAGAATTAAATCGAAAATCCAGAGATATATGCAGGCGGGTGGCATTTTGTTCCCAAATCTTTGCTGCCTGCTCATTCATATTCGTCTTAACAAGAAGTTCGCTGTCAGGTTTGACTATGAATGATCGTTCACGAGGTGCATCATGGCTCCATAAGGCAGGATAAGTCGGTACTGAAGATCGTAACGGAACCTTATCAAAAGGACCGTTTGGTTGATAGACGATATTTCTATGGGATAACCCTGGCTGACCCAATTCTTCCAATCTTGTAATCGGAAACTGTTCTGATTTTCCTGTTCTGGAATTGAGAAATACCCCATCAACAAGATGTTCCATGAACTTTGCAAGCCCAGACTCCACAAGCCCAGCACAACCGCCGATATACCGATTCAAACTTATGCAGTTTCCGTTATCGTATAGATCACCAAGTTTGATGATTCCATCAGTACCATTCTTTCTGTGTTTGTCGATAGACTTGGCTGTTTCGATCGCTGCAACATGATGAACAGGTCTATGTAACAGGTTTACAAACATATATTTTCCAGTCCCTGTTGTCGTATTCTTTTTCTTTTTTGCGACAACTAACACTTCTCCCATATCGGTATCAGCCGAGAAGGCATAATTTCTTGAACCGGGATTGGCAATCGAAATTACGGCTATATCTTCGTAATGCTTTGCTAGCAGTTTCCGTGCGTTACTCCAACCACTGCCTTGGACAAATGTGGCCTGTAACACCATTGCCAGAACCCCCTGTCCAGGCTTCAATTTTGCATGTGCTAGATCAATGAAGTTGGAAGATAATCCAGCATAACCGTCCCCAGCTTTGTCAGATAGAGATCGGTTTATAGAACTCAGCCTGTTGCTCATGGCTTTCTGTTCAGCATTGGTAGTGTTAAATCCTGCAAATGAAGGCACTGGAATGGTTGCCAGTTTGTGATTTGTCGGACGGGTAAAAGGTGGATTCATAATAACAACATCCATGGATTCATGTGGGACATCCAAATCCCGTGTGCGATTTCCGCTCGCCTTACCGGATAACTGCTTTCGACCCAAGCTAAGTAACGACAAGGTTTCTTGTTTTTCAATCAACTCCAGTGACCCTATCCAGACAACGTTGTTCTCATCATAGCCATATGGCATAGTGGCTATCTGTGTTGTTCCATAAGTCAATCCAGGTTGTGCGTTTGACAATGTGGATGCCGTCAGGTGTGTAGCAGCCGGCATAATGTCACAACCATACAATGAGGATTCAATCATGCTAGCGTGAATGTCTGCATCATCATTACCTGCTCGTCTATAACGGCTACATATTGCGTGGTATGCGGCATTCAATAGGGCGCCCGTACCACAAGCAAAATCTGCAACACGCAATGCTGTTACTTCATCCCTGTCACACCAATCTGTATTAAGTCTGGATATTGCAAGTTCTGCTAGTAGAGTGGCAGATGCAGGCAATGTGTAGAAAGTGGCCAGGAACTTCCTGTCTGATATAAGGGTCTGAAAGGCACGACCCGAAAGGTCGTTTATTTGGGTTGCCCCCATTGCAATGAGTTGATCCGTCATGGCCATTAATTTTTTTAGTATGCTATTCGCCTGCTTAGCAGGAATGATATTCAATAAGCCTGATGCTATATGGAAAATCGGCCAGTAATTGACTTCATGGACAATCCACTGCCAGCAATTCACTATTTCTGTACGACCTGACAACGATGATAAGGTTGGGATACTCTGTTGCCCTTCAATTCGAGAATGGAATGTCATAGCATTGGCGATGATCGCCATTGCCATGCGATTAGTCTGCTCTCCGGCTTCTTGACAAAGTCTCTCAGCAATCAGATCGCCAACGTTGGTTTGTGATTGTTGAAGCGTTGCCGCAGATTGTGCTATACCTTTTTCCAGAGTATTTGTGCTGGCAGCTAACAAAGTTTCTGATAAAGTCGATGCTTCTATGCTAGTTGCTAGATCATCTATGTCACCCTGTATCCAGCCTTCTCGTGGCCAGCGTTTTTGTGATCCATCCGGTTGGAGAGAATAAATGCAAAATTTAAATTCGGCAACCTCAATACTATCCCTGATTTTGTCCTGTGGCTCAGAACTTAATTGTGATGAAACACGAACTGCGAATACATGCTCTACTGGTTGTCCAGTTTGGATCAGATTAACACCAAGTCGGTCAATCGCTTCCTGCTCAACGGTTCTGTCAGGATAGTATTCGGTTTCGACAATAACCGGACTGCTGTTTAAGGGGGTAATGAGAATATCAGGTCGTAACCCCTGAGCGCCTTCTATAACTCCTGTCCGCTCTGCTTGGATATGATGTCGCCATTGCGGATGCCTGCATCGCAAGGCATCCGATAGTACTAAGTTGAAAGCCGTCTCGTACGTTTTTCCTGTCATTTTAACCTACCATATATATTCGCTTGGTCGAGACTTCGATAACTTCACCTCCCCTAAGACTCATAAATCGTCGGTTTGGAGATGTTCAACATCTTGTAGACTACCGGACGGTATACAGTTTCTCTTGGGGGAGCTTGATTATCAGTTTCTGCTAATCGGTTATTGTGGGTCCTGAAAATCGCTCAGACATCGTCTTGTAGCGCCTTGATATATCGTGTCCGCAAGAAAACTCAAAAACTGTAATAACTAATTGATATTATATATTATAATATTTGCAAGTATAACATAAACATCTGCTAAGAAAAGCGATTTTGGCTCATATTGCCCGATTCTTTCACCCAAACCGGAAATCTTTGCAAATCTTCGCCTATTTTGAGTAAATACCCTAAGAGCAGTACAGTATAAACAGATGGAAGTCGGTGAAGCCCAGATTGAGGACGTTGAACTGAATCCGAAATCGAGAGACGGCATACCCGCTTTACTGCACTTTGCCGCGAGGAGAATTGCTTGATCTCGATTTTTATCATCTAAACAGCGATTACCGATACCGATCTCATATTATTCAAACTATCTGAATACACCGGTAGAAATATTTTAGAGAATACGGATATGTGATCACTTGCATTACCTGCATTACCGAGGTTTCATCATAGCCATTATTCATGGAAAGGTTGTACCACATATAGGCAGTTTTTGGATATTTATGCCACCAATGGTACATCCTATCTAGAAAATATTGTGCAGAGCTGTTACCTTGTAGACTCGTGTTGCGGCACGAAACAACCACTCTACTTTCACTCTGTCATTTGGGTCGACTGGATGCACTTCTAGCCCAATCTGCAGTCTTTCTATACTGAAGGAAAAGCTCAAATCCCGAACTTTGCGAATGTTGATCTTTCGCTTAGCAGTTTTCTGTTTTGTGTCAAACTCACCAGATAACTATAAAAGACCCAGTTCAACCAACGCCTCGACCATGCCCAACAGGGCCACATAATTTCAACGCGTTAAAGCTAGATGGAATTCTATTCGTAATAGCACCCACTCCAATCCCTGTTCAAAGTCGTTTAATCCTCGATATAGAATTCCAAAGCCAATCTTGCACGCCATGCCCTTGCGGGTATCGCCAGAAACTAAGGAACAGTCGCAGGGTGATAACATTTTGCATTACCTCGACCAGCTTCCGTGGTCGAGTGACTGTAAATGCCTTGGTGAAGCCGATACTTATTTCGGGTTAACAGTGCCTGATGAAAGATATTGATATCATGCATCCATGTCACATCTATTCAAAATTCTCGTATTTTTATGGTAAGTTGGCTATAGGATTTTAAACCTTTTGCAAGAAACGGTCGATATGGTGAAATGACAAGATTTTTAGACATGATGATTCAAGGAGTATCCCAGATATTCAGGTCGTTGGGTTTGTTAGGCGTTATTTTCCGAAATTTGGAGGGAAAAAACCCTAGGCTACCAAGATTACCAATCGCAATCCTTACCTCGATGATGATAAGTGCAACTGCCATCCCTCAGACAGTCAAGACTCTGACTATCGAAAGCTGGCGGAGTGGCGATCGAATGGCATGGGAGGAGATGATCATTCCGGCATTTGAGGCCTCCCACCCCAATATCTCTTTGGAGTTCAGACCAACCGAACCAACACACTATGACGCTGAAATTTTATACAAACTCAAATCAGAGATGGCTGGTGACTTGATTACCTGCCGTCCATTTGACCAATCACTGGTTCTATATGAGGCAGGGCATTTCACCGATATCAATAGTCTTTCTGGGATGAAGTATTTTTCAAACATAGCTAAGTCCGCTTGGCAGACCGATAATGGGACAACAACATATTGCGTCCCAGTGGCTTCGGTAATTCATGGCTTTATCTACAATCGTGAAATATTCATGCAACTAGGTCTCAACCCGCCTAAAACAGAAGACGAGTTTTTTGCAGTGCTTGAAAGGATTCGTAATGATGGCCGATGGATCCCGATGGCGCTGGGTCTTGCTTCTCGGTGGCCTGCCGCAACTATGGGCTATAACAACATTGGTCCTACCTATTGGAGAGGAGAAGAAGGTCGTCTTGCCCTGATCAAGGGACGACAAAAACTAACAGATGAACCCTGGGTGGCTCCTTATCGAACTTTATCCAAGTGGCGTCGCTATCTTGGCAAGGGATATACGACTCGAACTTACTCGGAAAGCCAGGCTCTGTTCACTGCTGGGCGAGCTGCTATATACCCTGCCGGTAGCTGGGTGATCGCAGGGTTCAATGCAGAGGTTGAGTTTGAGATGGGTGCATTTCCTCCCCCTGTTCAGAAAACTGGAGATGAGTGTTATATCTCCGATCATTTTGACATGGGGATAGGCTTGAATTCCAGCAGTCATAATATGTCGGCTGCATTGATGTTTCTAGAATGGCTTACTACGGAGGATTTTGCTACTCTATACGTTCGTGCACTCCCTGGATTCTATCCACTGTCCCGTCATAAGGTTAATTCAGTCGACCCTGTTGCTAACAAGTTCTTATCCTGGCGCAGGAATTGCCATGAGACGATTCGCTATACTACGCAGTATCTTTCACGCGGCACACCTGATCTGGAGCAAGAGAGCTGGGATGCAGCTGTCAGGGCCATTGCAGGCAAAGCAAAGCCGGAAGATATCGGGGCCCAACTTCAGCGCAGTCTGGATCTCAGGTATCAGCCTGAGCAATAAAAGCATCAACAATTTTCACCTCTTCTCTTAAATTATTAAAAAAAATGTTGGCTTTGGTACTGAGTACCGAGAGCGGATACTATCCGTTGGATCAGGAGACATCGATCAGCAGCAAGGGACAGCAGAGTAAGGGGGTGCTGACTTTAATCACTTCACCTCCTCTAAAGATTTAGCAAAGCGTTGGTTTGGAGAGGTTCGTCATCCTGATGATCTGCTGGACGGTATGTTGTTTTTCTTGGTAGAACTTGATTATCAGTTTCTGCTTATCGAATATTTTGGGTTCTGAGATTGTTCAGCATCGTCTTGTAGCACCTTAACATTGATGGGATCTGCTAGAAAACCCATAAAATACAATTAACTAATTGATATCATATGTAATAATAGCCAGATGTACAACATAGAGTTTTATTGAGCAAAGCGTTTTTGTCGTATACTTTCGATTCTTGAGTCCATATCGAAAATTTTGATAATCTTCGGCTATTTTGAGCAAAAACTATGAGAACAGTGCAACATACACAGATGGAAATCGGCGAAGTTCGGATCGAAGACATTGCACTGAATCCGAAATCACGAGATGACATCCCGGCTTTGCTAATGGGACTTCAACATCTGTATCGGGACAAGGGTATACGCAAGGCCTTGTTTGACCTGCTGGATCAACATATATTGCCCGTCAAGGACCAGCAGAACAGTCGTCCGAGCATGGAGTTATGGCAGATTCTGGCGATGGGAGTGCTCAAACAGGGTCTCGGTTGCAACTATGACCAACTGCATGAGTTCATCAATGAGCACAGGATGATACGCAAGTTTCTGGGTCATTCATGTACCTCTGACGATTATCAGTATCATCTTCAGACGGCAATCGAAAATGTAGAGCTTCTGACTCCGGAACTGTTGGTTGAGGTCTTTCGTCTGGTGGGGGAGAGTGGTCACAAGGTGGCTAGAAAAAAAGCCTGGCGTGCCCTTGCTCAGTCGCTTTGATCCCTTTATGGTTAAAATCGATGTACATTATCCAACCGACATCAGTCTGCTGTGGGTTATGACTCGTTGTCTGATGTGCGAGACGGCCAAGATCCAAGATTTTCCAATAGGTGCCAGTCGGCTCACCAGACCCGTTCGATCAAGCAACTGTTTTATCGAGTACGCAAGACCTCGCAGGCGAAACCACAACCGGTCGGAGACTATATGAACTGATGTCAAAGATTAATCTAAAGCTTGGAGTCAGCGCTGAGTATTCTGGTTGCGGAATTCGATACTCCACAATGAGTTTCGGTATATATTCTGGAGGATCAGCATGGTTTTATCCTGTATCATGATATGAATTGGTAAGGTACAAATGTGGACGATATCGTACCTATGATCGAATCCACACAGCAACACTATCCATAACTGTTTGGCATGAATTTTGGCCGAGGTTTTCACTGTGTCACCAACCGTCATCGTCTCGATTTTGTTTCTACCTTCATTCCAATTGCCCTTCATAGATCATTTTTCTGTTTCGATTCAATTTACAAAATAACCTGCAACAAAATTTAATGTCTGGTTTTCCGACTCATTGATAAATTGGGGGTTCGACCGATTCCATAATATTCCAAACCTACCTGTTCAGCGATTTCCGCGGAAAAAATGTTACGACCATCAAATATCACATTTCCAGACATTGCATCCCTTACCTTAACGAGATCAATCCCTCGAAACTCTCCCCACTCTGTAACTACAACCAGACAATCAGCACCCTCTAATACCTCAAATGGTGAATCCTTATACAGCTTTAAATCAACTCGATCACCATAAGCGATCTGTACCGAATCACACGCTACCGGATCATAAGCTTGAACTGTAGCTCCATGTTCCCAGAGAGTTTCAAGAATGACAAGACTCGGTGCCTCACGTATATCATCCGTATCAGGCTTGAATGCGAGACCCCATAATGCAATGACATGCTTGGATAAATCGGTTCCAAAGCGGCGAATAACCTGATTCGGTAAAATTCGCTTTTGTTGGTCGTTAACTTCATTTACAGCCTCAAGCATGCGAGCATGGTATCCTCTTGATATCGCTGTCTGATACAGAGCGCGAGTATCTTTGGGTAGACAGGATCCACCGTACCCACACCCAGCATAAATAAAATCATAACCAATTCTAGGATCTGATCCAATACCGATACGAACCGATTCTATATCTGCACCAAGCCTCTCGGCGATTTGAGACATTTCATTCATGAAAGATATCTTCGATGCCAGCATTGAATTAGCAACGTATTTGGTTAATTCAGCGGACATCACGTCCATAATGATCAAACGCTCATGATTTCGATTGAACGGTGCATACAAGTCTCGCAGCATAGTTAGAGCTCGCTTATCATCGCCGCCCAATATAATTCTGTCAGGTTTCATGAAATCTTGAACAGCAACGCCCTCTTTTAGAAATTCTGGATTCGAAACGACTGCAAATTCAGCTTGACACCCCCTTCGGTTAAGAATTTCTTGGATAATTCCCTTTACATGATTGGCCGTTCCTACTGGAACCGTGGACTTCGTGACAATCACTTTGAATCCTTCCAGCAATTCTCCAATTGATCGCGCAACTTTATTTACACTCGACAAATCCGCACTGCCATCCTCATCAGGTGGAGTACCAACTGCAATAAAATTCACTTCACCATGCTCAATTCCTTCCGCTATCTCGGAAGTAAAATGAAGACGACCATGTGCAAGATTATTCTGGACAATTGCGGTCAGACCCTGTTCATGAATCGGAATAATCCCTTGTTTGAGTTTTGCGATTTTTATTGGATCTGAATCAACGCATATTACATCATTGCCCATTTCGGCAAAACATGCGCCGGTAACCAAACCCACATAACCGGTCCCGATAATGGACACTTTCATAAAATCAGAGTATTGCGAATGAGAGAAACGCCCAAGGCATGGGCCAGATCATTAGGGAACCGATTTAAGCTCTGGAACTTCGGGTCTTTGCATGGCACCCCACGATTTGCACCCTGGACATTGCCAATGTAGCGTATTGCTCTGAAAGCCACAATTTCTGCAACTGTAATGGCGTCCCGTTTTCACAACATGACTAATCAAACTTGCTAACAGTTGATAATCTTTTTCCTGTCCGGAACTTCCAATTGCACGGTCTTGACTGGCAATGACCTGTAAAACCCCTTCAAGAGTTGGATGCTCCCGAACAAGTTTCAACATTAACTTCCGACTCGCCTCTTCTCCTTGTTGTTCTCGAGTCAACTCAACCAAGGCATTAACGATTCGGCTGTCTTTGTTCTTCTTTAATGCAGTTTTCAAAAACTGATGCAAAGATGCAAGATCACCCAATGCCTTATAACTGTTTTGAATGTGAGTAACGACTTCACCTAAATATTCTGGAGCAAGATATTCGAGACTCCGCCAGATTGCAATGGCACTGGTATGATTCGAGCGCATTACTGCAAGACGACCGGATTGCAGCACTCCTCGGATACACTTCTGATCATATTGGAATGCGAGTGCTATATTTGCATCAGCCTGTGCGTAATTCCCAGTTCGAATATTGCTCTCCGCAACCTCACAATAGAGATGTGCAATCGTATGGGAATAGTCATAGTCAGAATGTTCATTTAGCTCAAGTGAGACTTCAATCGCTTTTTCCCACTCTCTCTCTTGGTCATAAATCTGCAACAACAATTGACATGCCCGAACCCGAACCGTTTTGATTTTTCTTAATTGCTGAAATAGGTTTTCAGCACGATCATACAATCCCGCCTTGAAATAGTCCTGAGCTAGTTCAAACAGAGCCTGACTTCTCAACTCGTTGTCAAGATCGGTTCGATTAACCAGATTTTCATGGATCCGTGTAGCACGATCAACTTCTCCACGTTGACGGAACATATTGCCGAGCGCCATGTGCATTTCAACCGTACCGCTGTCCATCTCAACAGCATCAAGAAAGATTCTGAGTGCCTCATCATGTTGATCGTTCAAAAGGCAATTCAATCCCTCAAAGAATCGATCGGGAATATGGGTCTTTTGATTCTTCGAAGTTCGATCATGGGCAGCAACAAGCCAACCGCTAGCTGCGGCAACAGGAAGCAACACCAATAACCATACTGGATCCATTTCGTTGAATAATTAGATAGACAGGTCTTTATCGATGATTTGATTATACCCGACCAAACTTGGTAGTTGAATTCAATTACGCTCGATTGATCTTTTCACATTCATCACAAAAGCCATCCAATAGCGCCTCAACAACCGTGGACTATATTGAAAACGATCCGGCTTTAGCTGTTTGGCACAAGATTTTTTGTCTTACGTCTTGATTGAGACAACTTGCTTCGGCATTTAACGAGAGCCCAAAAGTTGCCGATAAAGCCGATCACCACACCGATGATTAAGACACATAATAAGAGTAGAGATAGATTGAATTCTCCAGATAACCATAAATATCGAAGCTCAACTTGTTGATGATTCATATAAGGAAAAGTAATCCCGATCATCAACATCAGGACCACTATCAACGAATAGAAAATTTTGGTCACTTAGCTAGGCAGATGGTCGTATGGATTAAAACTTCCACTCTGTTTTTCACCAACTTCTGAACAACCCTCACTTCGTCTACTTCAGTTCCAAATCACAAACATCAACTATTGAATGGAGGTTGAATCACTGTAACAGTTCGAAACCGTGCAAAGGTGCATTTATAAAATCGAAACCTGAAGAGAAAATCCGCAAGCCAAACAGGCGAAACCGAGGAGAATAAGATGCAACATGATGACACAAGGTATAATATTTTCGAAATCGATATCGAACTCCAGTGTAGGCCGAAACATGCCTTTCCTTACTTATTATTTACCCTTGTCTTTAATTCATACCCAGGCTTGAAATGAGGGGCAAATTTCTCCGGAACAAACACTGGTTCCCCCGTTTTCGGATTGCGACTCAATCGTCGAGGACGATAATGTAAATTCATGCTCCCAAAGCCTCGAATTTCAATCCGCCTCCCTTCAGTAAGTGCGTTAATCATACGATTTAAAACACATTGCACGGCGCACTCAATATCTTCTTCTTCCATTTGAGGATGCTTCTTCCATAAATTGTAAATAAGTTTCGACTTGGTTAGAGTGATCTTGTATTTGTGTGCTGGCATAAGTCTTTTCCGCTTGTGTTAATAGATAATAACTAAAATGTTACTCGTCTAGATCTGTGGCTTGTAACTCCAGTTGAGCCTTGAGTTTATCACCTAACGTGGTGGCCACTTTAGAATCTTTTGAGTATTCATGCTTTACAGCATCTTCTAAATCTGCTTCAAGTTTCTTGATTGAAAGCGATATCTTACGATCCTTTTTATCAGCATTCATAATTTTTGCTTCGATTTCATCACCAATTTTCAGCACGTTATTTATATTATCTACATGTTCTTTCGAAAGTTCTGATATCCGAATTTGACCTTCAATATTCGGTGCTAGTTCGATAGTTGCGGATCGATCCTTTATTTTGGTTACTACTCCAGTGACTACACTACCTTTCGGAAAAGCTGATGTGTAAATCTGAAAGGGATCTTCGGTCGCTTGTTTGAGGCCGAGTGCAATGCGCTCACGAACCGGATCAATTGACAAAACAACAACGGTTAACTCATCCCCTTTCTTAAACTCGGTGACAACCTGATCGCCCGGTCGATCCCATGACAAGTCAGAGAGATGAACCAACCCATCAATACCACCTTCGACCCCAACAAACACACCAAAGTCAGTGATTGAACGAATTTGACCGGTAATACGATCCCCTTTTTTGTAAATTGCTGCAAATTCTTCCCATGGATTTGCGATACACTGTTTCATACCTAGCGAAATTCGGCGCCTCTCTGAGTCAATATCGAGGACCATAACCTCAACTTCATCACCAATATGACAGACTCTGCCAGGATGGATATTCTTTTTCGTCCAATCCATTTCGGATAAATGGACAAGACCTTCAACACCTTCTTGCAGCTCAACGAAAGCTCCATAATCAGTAAGGTTTGTTACCCGACCAAAAAGTTTACTCCCGATCGGGTGACATTCAGCCAAATCCAACCAAGGGTCTTGACCAAGCTGCTTAAGCCCGAGTGAAACACGCCCCTCACCTCGATCAAATTTTAAAACACGAACCTCGACTTCATCCCCAACAGTTAAGACCTCAGAAGGATGGCGAATACGTTTCCAAGCGATATCAGTAATGTGCAACAAGCCATCTAAACCTCCCAAATTGACAAATGCACCATAGTCAGTAAGATTTTTGACAATTCCAGAAACAATCTGCCCCTCTTGCAGAGTTTCGAGTAGTTTTTCTCGCTCTTCAACCAGTTCATTCTCCACGATTGCACGTCGCGAAACAACAATATTGTTCTTGTTCTGATCGAGTTTGATCACTTTAAACTCAAGGTCTCGGCCTTCAATGTATGCGGAATCCTTGATTGGCCGAATATCAACCAAAGAACCAGGTAAAAATGCTCGAAGACCATAAAGATCAACCGTGAATCCACCTTTGACTTTACCGGCAATCATACCATTAACGACTTTGTCGCTCTCATAGGCTTCGGCCACCTCTGCCCAAGCCCTAAATCGCATCGCCTTTTCTCTTGAGACCCGAGTACTACCGCTACCATCCTCAACAGCCTCTAAAGCAACCTCAACCCGGTCTCCAATCGAGACGGTCAGATCACCAGCTGCATTTTTAAATTCGTTAGCCGGGACTTCAGCATCCGATTTGAGACCAACACTGATAATAACATAATCATCGTTAGCCTCCATAACATCGCCCATGATCAGCTCGCCAGGCTTCATTTCGACAGCATCCATGCTCTCATTCAATAACGCTTCAAAATTTTCCATAAGTCAATTTTGTATATAAAGTCATTCCCCAACCCGCCGTAAAATGGTCTAGTTTAACTCCAGTCGTAGTTGGGAAACGGTCAATCGTAAAAAAAATGCCCGATCAGGTAAATACTTCGTTACATTATGTAGTTACCGAAATCATACCAAAGCAGACAACCCAAATAAATAAGCTCTGTTCGCTAAGCAAAAGGACTCCCCCGCTGGAACGATCAAAGAAATCGTTCGATTTCTTCAAGCACCGTTGAAATCACATCATCGACATTCATTTCTGTCGTATCAATGACTGTGGCATCCTCAGCTGGTTTGAGAGGGGAAGCCTTACGCATCGCATCACGCTCATCGCGCTCAGCGATTTCTCGAAGCAATTGCTCAATTCTAACATCGAAACCTTTTTCTCTCAACTGTTTATAACGACGCTCTGCTCTTTTTTGTGAATTTGCCGTGATAAAAAACTTACATAATGCATCTGGAAATACCACACTGCCCATATCTCTACCATCACTGACAAGGCCGGGAAGTCGTGCCTGATTGCGTTGCCATTGTAATAATGAACGTCGTACCTCCGGAATTGGGGAAATCCTTGAAGCGCGGTCAGCTGCTTCTTCTGTTCGAATCAAGCCTTCAGCATTCTGTCCATCAAGAAAAATTCCCTCTTCTGCGAACACTATATCAAGATTATGAGTGAGCGCCACCAAACCCGATACATCATCCTCACTAACCTGCTTCACGTGTGCCAGATAACCTAACACCCGATATATAGCTCCACTATCCAGATAATGCCAGCCAAAATAGCGAGCAACGGCAGTAGAAACCGTACCTTTGCCGGAACCACCTGGTCCGTCAATTGCGATAACCGGGACACTTGTTCTTGACGGATCGATCATTCGGCAGTAATCCACATACCAGCTTGATTGGCTAACTCAACAAAATTCGGAAATGAAGTTGCGACATTCTCACAATTCATAATTTTGATATCTCCTTTTGCGATCATACCCGCTACACTGAATGCCATTGCAATTCGGTGATCCCTATAACTGTCAATCTCAGCAGAGAGGAACTTGCCTCCACGTATTTTCATGCCATCTACCCGCTCTTCAACTTCAATACCCAGTCGTTGCAATCCTTCAGTAACAGCCTTGATGCGATCACTTTCCTTGACCCTTAACTCACTAGCTCCATGAATGATCGTTTCTCCATTTGCAGCAGCTGCAGCAATGCAAATTACCGGCATCTCATCGATTGCGAAAGCAACATCATCTCCTGAGATTTCACAGCCGTTTAGTGACGAGCTAGTGATAATTAGATCGGCGACATCTTCACCCCCTTGTATTCTCCTATGCGTAATCTCAATATCTGCACCCATTCGTCTTAAAATAGTCAAAATACCTGTTCGACGGGGATTTATTCCAACGTCTTTCAACTCCAGTCGACTTCCTGGAACGATGAGTGCAGCGACAATGAAAAAGGCTGCTGAAGAGAGATCAGCCGGCACGTCAATTTGAGTTGCGGTTAACGCATGTCCCCCTTCAAGACAAATATCCGTTCCAGAAACGGAAATCGGATATCCAAAACCAGATAGCAGTTTTTCGGTATGATCCCGAGTAAGTGCTGACTCAATTAACCGAGTTTCTCCACTTGCCCTCAATCCTGCCAGCAATACCGCCGATTTTACCTGTGCAGATGCTACGACTGGACGGTATTGAATACCTGTCAGTCCATTACAGGGCTCAATTGACAATGGAGGCTTGCCATTTTCTGAGTCTATGATCGCACCCATTTGCCGTAGTGGTTCAATGATTCTCGACATTGGGCGTTGTAACAAAGACTCATCTCCCGTTAGGGTTGATGAAAACTTGTGACTCGCCAAGAGGCCAGTAATTAATCGAAAAGCGGTTCCTGAATTACCAAGATCCAAATCTTGACCTGGTGACTCTAGGCCATCCATGCCAACTCCATCAATGAAATAAATGGGATCCTGCTCATCAATATTACGAATGATATTTACCCCCATCGCCTGAAAAGCTCGAATATTTGCAAGCACATCTTCTCCTTCCAAAAGATTCGTGATACTTGTCTTTCCATTCGCGATTGAACCCAATATTACTGCACGATGAGAAATGGACTTGTCGCTGGCAACTCGTAATTGCCCATGAAGTTTCTGTGAAGGATGGGTATGATATATCACAGCACTCATCTTCTAATCTAACCGGATTTATATCCTTTCGGGTTCAACTAGCATGAATTTCTTCTCTCCGTAACCAGTGATCGGGCCTGTCGTGCATCCTGAAACAACTGTCTCAACTTCGCATCTTCATCATTTTGAATCAAATTAGCAATATCTTCTAATCGGTTTTGAAATCTACGGATATCTTCCAACAAGCAATCTTTGTTCATAAAAGAAATATCTCTCCACATTTCAGGATCACTCGATGCAGTTCTTGTAAAATCGTAAAACCCACCAGCGGCCATCTGATAACAACGACCGGCATTGATATCATCGGCCAAATAATTCATCATTGCATAGGCCAGAATATGTGGCAAATGACTAGTTATTGACAATACCGCATCATGCTCTTTGCGATCCATAAGAATGATTGATGCACCAGCTTTCAACCACATGTTCTTAATCAGGGCAATTGCATGGGGGTCGGTATTCTCATCGGGAGTTAATACGACATTGTGATTCTCAAACAATCTGGAATTCGCCGCATTAATGCCAGAACTTTCACGTCCTGCGATTGGATGTCCGGGGACAAAATTCCTGTATTGCTCTTTCAGGCACTTTTTAGCGGTAAGCATGATTTCTTGCTTAACGCTCCCTACATCGGTGATCACAATACCCTTTGGCAACTTTACTGATAATTCTGCCAAATACTGGTTAATTGAATTCACTGGTGTAGCCAGCACTACTATATCTGCATCATGCACAACATCAATAAGCCGAGAGGCCACCTGATCGATAGCACCGACTTTTAGGGCTGTTTCGAGATTGAACTCACTGCGACCAATACCTACGATTTCTTCTACAGCACCCACTCTACGTAATGCCAATGCTAGGGAGCCTCCAATCAAACCCACTCCTACTATAATGAGTTTTCGAATTAATGGAGAGCTACTATTCATTGCTCATACAGCAGATGGGTATGACCCTAGATTCTTGTAGAAACCCGCTTTAGAGCGAAGAGTTTGCAAGGCTCGATCAACATGTTCTTCGTCCTGATGTCCAATGATGTCAATAAAAAATACATAGGCCCACAAACCAATCTTTGATGGCCTGGATTCGAGACGAGTCATGTCAACTTTTTCGTCCCATAGAGGCATTAATAACTCGACCAAAGAGCCGGGTTTATTGGCCGCAGCAACAATTAGAGAGGTTTTGTCTTTACCGCTTGGAGGTGTTGGACGTTTCGAGAGAACTAGAAAGCGAGTGGAATTCCCGGGGTCATCTTCGATATTCTCAACTAATACCTTCAGACCGTATCGATCGGCAGCAATACTACTTGCAATCGCTGCACTGTTCGGTTCATCCGCAACCTTGACTGCTGCATCGGCATTACTGCCGACCGGTATTCTCTCAGCGTCAGAGCAATTCCTTTCAATCCAATTTCGGCATTGACCAAGTGACTGAGTATGTGCATAAATCACCTTGACCTGATCTAGAGAATTGGATTTGCTGAGCAAGGAGTGGTTGATTTCTAGATTGATTTCACCACACACGGTGAGAACGGTAGTGCAAAGACGATCTAGTGTTCCGATCACACCTCCTTCAGTTGAATTTTCAACCGGTACTACGGAAAAATCAGTTTCGCCGGTCTCTGTTGACTTAAATATTTCATCGATTGTTGGATGATCAATAATATGAATCGCTTGGCCAAAATGTTTGCGTGCAGCTGCTTCAGTATAAGTACCAGGCGGGCCCAAAACAGAGACCGACAATTCGGATTCTGAGTGTCGAGTAATCGACATAACTTCCCGAAACAGGCTCTCAATCGCAGCATCGGACATATGTCCATCTCGATTGCACTGCTGTAACCGTCTCAATATTTGCGCTTCACGTTCTGGTCGATAGTAATCAGGATTTTTTTGCTCCTGTTTGATCTCAGCAATTTTGGCGGCAAAATCGAGCCTGAGATTCATCAATTTGAGTATTTCGAGATCAATGGTATCGATTTGATCCCGAAAATCTTCAATCATATTTCTTATTTCTTTTGCCATTAATCGCTGGTCTTGATAATTTCTCTCGTACTATCCACTACGACAGTGTCAGTTTCGTGATCTTCTTCTCCTACATCCGGTTCAACAATCTTGGTCATACTGACCAAAGTATCTCCTTCATTTAGGGAAATCAGACGGACTCCTTGAGTATTTCGGCCAATTACCGAAATATCCCTGACGTTTGTACGAATCAACGTACCACCATTTGTAATCAACATAACCTCATCTTCGTTTTCGACTATATGTGCTGCTACTACTTGCCCATTGCGTTCGGTGGTTTTTATCGCAATCACACCCTTCCCTGCACGCCCTTTGCAAGGATAATCTTTGATCGAAGTTCTGTTGCCAAATCCGTTTTTTGTGCAAATCAGAATTGTTGACTGCAAGTTCGAATCTGTATTGGACTGTTCAGTTGCAGATGGCAGGACGACCATTGAAATCACACGGGCAGCATCACCTAGTCGAATTCCGCGAACACCACGCGCCGCTCGTCCCATCGTCCGCAAGATGGATTCAGAAAACCGAATCGCTCGTCCCTTATCACTGATTAGCATAATGTCCCTAGACCCATCAGTTAGTGCAACATCGATGAGATAATCATCTTCAAGAAGATTAACCGCAATCAAACCGGTACTTCTAGCCCTCGAGAAAGCACTCATCGCACAGCGCTTGATAATCCCTCGAGAAGTTACCATCACCAGTGTTTTTTCATGATCGAACTCACCGATTGGCAACACTGCTGTGATTTGTTCATCCGCTACCAGAGGTAAAAGATTAACCAGTGGTTTACCACGAGCATGCCTTCCAGCTTGCGGGAACTCATAGGCTTTCAGCCAGTAGACTTTTCCCATTGTTGAAAAACACAGAATTGTTTCATGTGAATTGGCTACAAACATCCGCTCCACGATGTCTTCCTCCTTGGTACGTGTCGCAATCTTCCCCTTTCCTCCCCGCTTCTGCGAGCTGTATTCGGATACTTTTTGTGCTTTCGCATAACCTTCTCGAGAAATGGTAACAACCAAATCTTCCACTGGGATTAGATCCGCCAGAGTCAGGTCAACCATACCTTCAGCGATCTCTGTCCGGCGAGGTTCATCAAAAGTTTCTCGAATTGATTCAAGTTCTTCACAGATTACTTCAAGCAATCGATCAGGATCATCCAATATCAACAGTAACTCGCGAATTTGTTCAATAATCTCGGTGTATTCCTTAATGATTTTTTCTCTTTCAAGTCCTGTCAATCGTTGCAATCGCAATTCAAGAATCGCCTGAGCCTGCTCAGCGGTTAGACGATATCCCTCTGCGTTAATACCATATTTATCATCTAGACCAAGGGGCCTTGACAGAGAACTGTCTCTGTTTGAGATTAATTCTTCAACGACTCCAGGGTTCCAGAGTTTCTTGAGCAATTTCTCCTTAGCCTCTGCTGGATTGCTGGCTCCACGGATTAAGGCAATAACCTCATCAACATTTGATAGGGCAACCGCTAATCCCTCAAGAGTGTGCGCGCGATCTCTTGCCTTACTCAGTTCAAATAAGGTTCTTCGTGTAACCACTTCACGACGATGCGCCACAAACTTCTCAAGAATTTGCTTGAGCCCGAACAGGTTGGGTTGATTGTCATTCAGGGCGACCATGTTAATTCCGAACACAGTTTGCATTCGGGTCTGCGAGTAGAGATTATTAAGCAATACCTCTGCTTGCTCGCCGCGCTTAACTTCAATCACCATTCGCATTCCTGACTTATCTGATTCATCACGAAGTGCTGCGATACCTTCAATGCGTTTATTTCGGTGCAACTCGCCAATCTTCTCCAGCAAATGTGCTTTATTTACCTGATATGGCAATTCATGAACAACAATACATTCGCGTCCATTATCGAGCGTCTGAAATTCAGTTTTGGCACGGACAATCACACGGCCTCTACCTGTTTCATAGGCTTGACGAATCCCTTGTGAACCCAAAATTATTCCAGCAGTAGGAAAATCCGGGCCAGGTAAGTACTCCATCAAATCGCTGACGGAAAGCTCTGGATTTCTGATCAGAGCCAGACATGCATCGATCGTTTCACTGAGATTGTGCGGTGGGATATTGGTCGCCATACCAACAGCGATACCAGCAGAACCATTGATCAATAGATTCGGAATACGCGTCGGTAATACTAGTGGCTGTGTCTCGGTATCATCATAATTTGGACCAAAATCTACGGTTTCCTTGTCGATATCGATCAGTAACTCATGGGCAATTTTCGATAAGCGAATTTCCGTATAACGCATAGCCGCGGGAGCATCTCCATCAACCGATCCAAAGTTTCCTTGTCCATCCACGAGCGTATAACGCATCGAAAAAGTCTGGGCAAGACGAACAATCGTGTCGTAAACCGCACTGTCTCCATGTGGATGATACTTTCCGATCACCTCACCGACTATGCGCGCTGATTTCTTGTACGGTTTATTCCAATCATTACCCGATTCAAGCATGGCATAGAGAACGCGACGGTGGACTGGTTTGAGGCCATCTCGAAGATCGGGTAAGGCACGACCCACAATTACACTCATAGCGTAATCCAGATACGATTGACGCATTTCTTTCTCCAGATTGGCCGGGAGAGTCTCTAATGCAAATGGGATATCATTCATAACAGGTAAGTCGTAAGAAACCGAGACCCACTGCCCGCAAAACGCACAAAACAGAGGTAAAATAAGGAAACGGAATTAAAAGGTTTGGAGTGGTCGCACAGGGGCATTTCTTCAAGTCACAATTATAACATAGCCAGCGCTTTGATTTCGCATCCAAGTATCATTTTCGCAAGGCAAATTTATTCTTTTTTATTCGCTCGTTTTTGCTCGGTTTCAGAGGTTG
>JAPOUQ010000037.1 GCA_026708585.1 Gammaproteobacteria bacterium | reverse complement strand
GGCTAATTTGCAACAGGATGGATTCTTCAGGATGGCTCCAGTGACTTTGCTAAAGGCGAGGTTGCCCAAGTATCGTGAAATTAATCGACAACTTCTGGAGATATTCCATCAATATCGCGACCAACATCCACAAAAAGCAAAAGGCAGCTACGTCAGTCCAGACAACTTCTCAAAGGATCTTGACCATCCAGCACTGCATACTCTAAATGAGTTCATCGCCAGCCATGTTTTTAAGATTTCTCGACATCTCAATAAGGATGTATGGAAGCGTTATGGCATAAGTGATGTTCGTATCGACTTCACAGGGCTCTGGTTTCAGATATGCAATGATTCTGCATTCCATGAAACCCATGTGCATGGCAATTGCTCATGGTCTGGGGTTTACTATGTGCAGTCAGGAAATGCCAGCCGCAACGAAAATGACCGGCTCGAAAACGGGATGCTAAACGGTGTAACTCGATTTTACGGGCCAGATCTCGAGCATAGTGCGGGCGGTCATGGAGATTGGGGTAATGTATATCTTCATGATTATCAGACTACCAGCTATCCAAGGGATGGGACCTTAGTGGTGTTTCCATCACACCTCAAGCATATGGCGTTCCCTTATCGCGGCGAGATGGACCGAGTGATCGTTTCGTTTCATGCGCAGGTCAATAGCACCGAAGAAATGAAATATGACTATGGTTTTGATTGATCGATTCGTTATGAATTCGATGACAATTATACATAGTCCTTGCCGGAAAACCCATCGGGGTTCATCGCAATTTCGATGGTTAGTTACCTTGCTTTGTTTGTTCAGGATGTGCTGTCAGGAGATTCCTCGAATAGCAGCACAATCGCTTCTAAAAATTCTTCAATCTTTTCCGGGTCAGAATCAAGCTCTACCCATTCAAATTCACTGATTTGTCTACCACGCACAATTTCTTTGCGTTCAACTGATCGATGAGATACATAAACTGCTGTCTTATCTTGACCGATTCTTGCAAAACGCAATCGATAACGATGCATTGCTTCTCCTCTGCGAGTTAAGGCCTCAAGTACTGCCTTGGCTAATCTCAATGCCTCTGGTTCGTCTTCATCAATGTCCCGATTATTCCTGACCCATTCGGTTTCCATCAGTCCGGCTTCGGGGTTGTGATTAATCAAGTCAATGCCACTGATTGCCCAGTATTCAACAATCGCCTCCCAGACCAGTTGTACATCAGAGTCAACTTCCAGCCATAACTTGTCTCCTTCTCTTACGATCCGGGCGCCCGTGACAGGGGGTAATACTCTAAAATCTTCAGAATTAAAACTCGCAACTTCTTGTTTGACTGAGTCGCTGGCTGAATTCAGGATATCTTCGGGCAGGATTAGTGGTTGAATCGGTTTCGGTTTGTAGAGTTCACCGCGTGGTCTGGATGACCGAAAGTTCCGAAATAGCGAACCACTAGACGAATTACTGTCCGGGTCGATTTTTTTCGGATCGGATCGCTCGTTCTCCTTGTTTTTTTCCGCACTGCCGCAGGAGACCAGTGCTAATGAAACCAGTATACAAGCGAATATGCGGATGAGTTTTGATTGCATGTTTGCTTTCGTAGGTAATACTAAATACGAATAGTGTGCCGTTTTTGATGCTTCGGATAGAGCATTCGATATGGTTGAATCGTAACAAAGAAAGTTCTAGTCAATGAATTGTACTCTCACTTGAACCGATGAACAAAAATGTTGGGAAGTTTTGCTATGGGTTATTCACCTTTCACGCAACATTGTTTCGCGACCTCACCCATACCATAATCATTTTACGATAGATCGTCAATTATATCCGGTCAATTCCATATAACCTCGACCTGTTATATCTTGACTGCCAATCTGTCCATGCACCTGAACGGCACCTTCATAGTATCGGAACAGCAAATCCATCTCCTGGTTGGGAATCAGTGTGTTAATTTCAAGAGAAATAGTCCCCTGTTCGGAATGGAAATTCAACTCCCACCCAATCGGATAATCAATTTTGGTCTTCGGACTTCGCCAATTTCTAGTTGGGTTCATGTTAATCACATTCAGCGGTATAGTTTGACGCTCTGGTCTGATCAATACTGCATATCGATAAGCATCTCCCTTCTCCTGTCGAATTTGAAATGCCATAATCTTATCTCCAGTATCAAGATGCAGGGCAAACCAGTCCCATCCGATTTGATTCGCCTCAAGAAGAGCACTCGACCATTCTCGATCCATCCAGGTGGTTCCTGAGACTTCAAACGTTTCCCCATCAATTCGGATTTGTCCTGAAGTTTCCATGTCTGGATATGAATAGTAATGAGAAGCTGATTTCCCAGTATGGCTTTTTTGGCTATAGCCGTTCATACCCTGCAACACGGGAGCTGATTGACTCTTCACGAATAGATCAATTGAAAATCCATCACCTTCAGCATGTAAATGCAGCGCTAGCCGATCAGAATCAAGCGGCTCGGTCTCAGCTGCATGCCAATTGTTTAACCACACCCGAAATGGTTTAATTTTCACCCCGGCGAGACCTAGCGACTGACGCGACATATCCTGAGCAAACTGAAATCTATTCGATTGAATATCGCTAACAGCCAGATGCGCCATCCACGTTTGATCGGTATTCCATGCATTCTGAATTTCGGAACGTGAAGCATGAGCAAACCGAAAAAAAGTCAACTGATAACCAAATTCACGACCTTCTTGAGATTTCAAGTTGCCAGTGAAATACCACCATTCCTGACGAAAATTTTCATGTGCACCATGATCTCCGGGAAATTGCATTACTACATCTGGTTGTGCGTAGTCATAGTCTCGACTGCTAGTGGAATCAGATAAAATGCTTGAAACAGACTGAACAGGCTCAGTTTCGGCATACTGATTATCGATTCGACTCATCAGAATGAAGCCGATCATGAAAAGACAAATAACGCCAATTACGACTCTATTCATCACGAAGCCCCGTGGTTATGGGTGTGCGCCACATGCGCATGGCTGGATAAATACCGGCCGCTGATGCAGACAGGGTAGAAATGCCGGCAGTTGCGAAAATGAAAACTGGGTCGATGCGGGTCATCATGGTCCAGCCAAACGATCGGACATTGATTACATCAATTAAGCACATGCACAACATTAATCCGAGTGGTATCGCAATCAATCCTGCAAGAAAACCCGTGATTGAAGTCTCAAAGATAATTTGCAAGGTGAGTTGGGCTCGACTGAATCCAACAGCTTTGAACTTGGCATTCAGTGAGGAACGTTCTAGTTGTAATGCAACCAATGAGAAAATCATTCCGGTTATAGCAACGAGTAACGTTAACCATCGCAATAGTTCGGTGATTTCAAACGTCTGATCGAAAATATAGAGTATTTGCTCACGGAGTTCCCGGTTAGACCGAATCAGCAATTGTTCGGGTGCATCTTCGATATTTTTAATCCTTTGCTTGATATCGGAGGGTATTATTCCGGGTTCAAGTACCACGCTAACTGTCGTTGGACCGGAATTCGGGAAGTAGCGATTAAAGTTTGCCCATGAAGTGGCCAACAGTCCATGTTCACTGGAATAATCCAGATAAATGCCAATCACCTCGAAAGGGATATCTCCTTGTGTAGTCGGCAGACTAATTTGATCTCCAACTGAGATTGCATGCCGGTTAGCAAAGGCTTCAGTAACAAGTACAGTCCTCGATTGATTGAATTGTTTCCAAAGATCTACCTCCGATGGAGTCTGGATCATGAAGCCACGAAATGATGAAGCGCTGATATCCATTGCTAACAGGTTATGTAATCCGAACTTGGTTTGGATGGATATCCGCGTGCTATATCCTGCACTCTCAACACCTTCTAGAACTTCCATCTGAGAACGAAAGAGATCGGAGAAATATGGCTCATCTGGCATTGTACTTACGACATATAAATCAGAGCGCATGTAATGGTGAATCCAGTTGTCCACAGAGTAACGAAAGCTGTCTATCATCAATGTTACGCCCAAGGAAGCACTGACAGCTAAAGACAGAGCGATGACCGAGATTCCGGTTCGACTCAGATGTGAGCGAATATTTACAATTGCAAGCTTCGCTACCAACCCTAATGTGTTGCCGACCAAAGGAGCCAGAACTTGGCAAATCTGGTGAATGAGCCAGGGTGTACATGCAGCGGGCCCCAGTACTAGGAGGAACAGCCCAGCGAATGCAATCGCGAGAGACTGTTCTGAAAAAATGATCAACAGGGCACCCATGACAAAACAGCAGATTCCGATCGGGATTATCTTGCGTGATAATGTGAGGGCCTTATCTTCTTCAAACGAACGTATAGAGAGTGACTTTACTGCGATTCGTCCAGCTTCCCGAATTGGTACTACTCCAGCTATTGCTGTTCCAAGAAATCCCATACCCACAGATTTTAGGATGGTCTCAATGGGTAACCTGACAGAGCTCTGGGCCAAATCAAAATAGAGAATATTGATGGTGTCAGTAACCAAAGCCAGCATCAATGAAGATAACAAATATCCCAAACAAACTCCAATAGAGACCCCAGTTAAGGCGATGATCGAGAGTTCGGTGCCAAGTATACGAGTGATTTCATGATGAGTGTAGCCAATTGCTCTCAATTGGGAAAGCATCCCTCGTCTGCGGGCGATCTGGAATACGGTAGAGTTGTAAATCAAAAACATCGAAACCAGTAGCGTTAAATAACCAAGCGCGGTGAGATTCGTCCGAAACGCACGAGTCATATCCCTTTGGGCAGTATGACGAGTTTGCAAATCAATCAGACGAACCGAGTTTGGCAGAATGCTCTGAAGTTGACGTGCATCGGTTTCGGAATTCAGTCTGAGATCAATTCGGGTGAGTAGTCCGAGTCTTTTCAGAAACGCCTGTGCCCACATGATATCCGTAACCAGAAATCCGTCAGCATCTGTATCCGGTTGGTCTCGTTCGTTAAGAATTTCACCGGCTACGATAAAGTCAACTTGGCGGTTTCCATACTGAATGCGCAGTGTCGAACCAATTGGCCACATTTTCGTATCGGGTACGTGAATAGGCCAAGCTTTTTCGATTTGTTGCATGTACCCATCACCCAATAGACCGGATTCCCGAATCCGGTAATCGCTGAGAGGATCAATGCCTAGTAACTGCCAAGAACGTTCGCCTGAGTTGACTGTAACCTCAGTTTGTACAATAGGAGCAGCATTTGGGAATCTCCCATCCAATTTGATCTTGGTATAGATGTTTTCATCTAGTCCACGAACATCCCCGACGATTTGGTGTGTGGCCAACCCTGAATTTAGCTTGTTGGCTCGTTCAAATTCACTAAGAGCAGAGTGGCTTGTGATGTCGACTCCTACGATCGCCGCTACTCCTATCGTGACACTTAACAGTGTCAGAAGAATCGGTCCGGGAGATTTCTTTTGCTCCCGCAAAAAAATTTTCAATAAGAGTCCGCTGGCCCCATCGTGCCCTTCAAATTTGTGTGGCTTCGTGGAGCTTGCCATTTGTTATTTTGTAATGTCGGTCAGCATATTCGGAGGCACTAGCAGAATGGGTGGCCATGATCACGCAAGTGCCATCATTCGACACCTGACGAATCAAATCAAGGACCACGTGTCCCTGGGCATCATCCAGATTTCCAGTTGGCTCATCAGCCAGAATGAGTGAGGGTTTATGGATGGCAGAGCGAATCACTGCAACTCGTTGTTGTTCACCTCCCGAAAGTCGGTCGGGGTATGAATAAGCCTGTTGTTCAAGGTCAAAACGTTCCAAAAGGGGAAAAATCACTGAATCATCCGATTTGAGTGAGCAAAGCTCAAGCGGTAATCTGAGATTTTCGATTACATTTAGAGTCGGTATCAGATTAAAAAACTGGAAAACAAGGCCGATGTTTTTTCTTCGAAATAAAGTCCTGCCGGTTTCGTTAAGGCAAGTCATGTCAGTATCTTTGACCAAGATCCGCCCATGGTCGGGAATATCAATCCCGCCCAATAAGTGCAAAAATGTGGACTTTCCAGAACCGCTGGGCCCGGTAATAGCAACCAGATTTCCGGAGCATGCCTTGAAATCAACGTTATCGAGCACTGCTCGAGAGGACTTCACATCATCAAACGAGCGTGAGACATTGGTCATTACGACCACTGACGAGTAATCGGAATCAGTTTGATTCATACGGTGTTATTTCCCACACTATTTTGGACAAAAGTGGTGGTTTTTCGCCAGATTAATCCAGACTAACTTTTCTTCTATTATGGTATAAACTGGACCGAGTTGATTCTTTTTCCCAGGTAGTCAATTTCCAGTATTTGTTGTTCAATCATGCTGATAGTATATACCCGTTGGTAGCGGTGATTTCGATGAGTTAGACGGCAATTGTCTTGAGTTGCCCAATGTATTCACAACAGATGCTTATGATCCGAAATCACAAATATGCCGTACCTCATCTTTGCGGAATATTTTGGCAGAATTTGGAAGTGCTGAAAAGATCAAGAGGTTTGAAGACAAGGGGGGTCAGGATGTCCGCACCGCATTGCTTGATGCGACTCCGAAAACGGAGAGTCTGGCACAAGCACTTGTTGACCATGGTGCAGTTCCACGTTAAGCGGCAGAAGATGCTGCACACATTGCCATCGCCGCGATCAAAGGAATCGATTTTTTGGTGACGTGGAATTATCGGCATATTGCCAATGCAACAATGCTTACAATAATCGAGCATACATGCCGACAGGCTGGCTATGAGCCATCAGTAATCCGCTCCTCCAACGGAACTTATGGAGGAGGATCATGACGACCCAACCAGCTGACCCTATAATCTCTGGGGTGATTTCTGTACGTGACGCACACGCAACCTGTTTTGATTAAGATCGATCGGCAAATCTTCCGGAACATTCGGGCAATGCAAGATGAATCTGGACGGAAGTATGTCTACCTTCTCTCGCGACCGGTTGTCAGTTCGGATACCAAACACGATCTGAACAAACAAAGACGCGGCAAGCGCATCTCAGATTCATTACTTTCACAAGGGTAGCTACTCATTAGGAATATTTGACATGTCTATTGTTGGATGTCATAATAATCAGCAATTGATATGTTGATTGTCATGAATGCCATGCTATGCCCTCTTGTACCACGTCATGTGCAAATAGAGAAAGTTCTCTCAAACAAATCCTGCTTTCTATTTGGCCCTCGCCAGACTGGTAAGTCCACGCTGATTCGGGAGCAGCTGACAGGATGCCCAGTTTATGATTTACTTGATCAGTCCTTGTTTCTGCGCCTGTCGCGTAACCCGGCTTTGATCCGTGAAGCACTAACCCCCGAAACATCCCTTGTCGTTATCGACGAAATCCAGAAACTCCCTGAACTTCTGAACGAAGTGCATCTGATGATCGAACGACATGGGGTGCGGTTTCTACTCACCGGATCCAGTGCCCGTAGTCTTCGTCAGAAAGGTGTGAATCTGCTTGGTGGAAGAGCCCGGTCACGTGTGCTACACCCGTTTACTCGGCAAGAGTTGGGCGAACGATTCAACTTGGCTCGCGTTCTAGAGTATGGTTTACTGCCGCCAATCTACTGTTCCGATAATCCCCACGAAGACCTTGCGGCCTACGCTGGTAATTATCTAAAGGAAGAGGTCTCAGCAGAGGCAGTGGTACGGAATGTCGGGGCATTCAGCCGTTTTCTGGGTACCGCCGCTCTGGAGCATGGTCGGATGGTAAATTTTGCCCATATTGCCAACGATGCCCAAGTACCCGCATCAACGGTAAGAACTTACTATGACATACTCAAGGATACTTTCATCGCCCGTGAGGTCCCGGCGGTCACAGAAACACGCAAGCGAAAGGCGATATCAACCTCAAAATACTATCTGTTCGACATCGGCTTGGCAAGACACCTGCAAGGTCGCAGGGGACTGGCTCCAGGAACGCTCGAATACGGCGAAAGCTTCGAAAGCTTTATCTACCAGGAACTTGCGGCCTACTGCAGCTATAATCAGCTCGACCCGCCAGGCTACTGGCGGTCGAAATCTGGATTCGAGGTAGATTTCGTGTTTCAAGGCATTGCAATTGAAGTGAAGGCAAAAACCAACGTCGGTCTTCGTGACATGCGCGGCCTTGTGGCACTCCGGGAAGAAGGCATCACCAAACGCCATCTGCTCATATGCATGGAACCAGTGCAACGACGGGTTGAAGGCATTGAGGTAATGCCCTGGGGTTTTTTTCTGGATGAGCTGTGGCAAAATCATTTGGTTGACGAATGAGCATTGGCCATACAAGTCAAAGAGTGCTAATCGTGCAATTGGATACTTGAGTGACTTTTTGCCTTTGGTAATCGAATTATTATTGAGAGCTGTTCCGAAGTCAAAGTCGGGTAGTGGTTAGACTTAACTATATCAGTCATTTTGGCAATATCGGTTTTGCTAAGGCCAAATAATTCCGAAAGCAAAGATAAGCAAACACTTGGAATTATATATAGTGTTGGGCATATATCTTTTGACGGTTACAGAGTCTCTAAGAGAACGCTCCAAGTCGTCTAACTATCCCAATCCCGGAGGTCGACACACTAGGTATGCTGCGTGTATAGAATTGTGTAAGCAAAAACCGGAATTATTTCAACACAATCTTACATGGCTAACAACTATATATATAATCTCGTTGTTTTCACAAAATACCTGATCCAGCAAATTTAGCGATTACAAGTTTCTCGTGCTCCACTTTTAAAGCCGCAAAACGTCATATCTTGCGCCTTCGGGCAGAGAAGTCAGCAGGAAAGCTGCACCCACACTGACGAAATAAATTTTATCGAGCATGCCCTCAAAGGCACCTTTAACCGTCTGAAGGAAGGAAATTAACACAGACTCATGGTGGGATAGTCTTCTTGCAAAACTTGAACATCAATTCATCACACTAACACTTGCTGAAGAAGCCAGCGATCAAAGAATGGCTGAAGCATGAACACGTCCAAGGGATTTTGTTATTCTGACAACTAACCTGGTAATGGGATCTCCCGACCGTACTGATGAAAGAGAACAACTAAAGGACCTCTATTCGAAATACACTAGGGTTCAAATTTGATTGTACAACTATCTTAACATAACTCAACTCGTGATCATTTGTATTGCTTAGAAGGATCAAAAATTTTTGTAGTTCAAACCAGAGTATACCGATATCAATTTACAACGGATTTGCTTGCATCCATCGAATATTTCTCTATAACCCTGAATACGTTCGATTTAATAATTGATCAATTCATATAGTTGTGGACTTTACCGCAAGATATTCTTCATCCAGTTCGACAGTAACATCGGCGAATCAGTTTTCGAAGGAAGTGAACGGGAAAGGGGTTTCTTCACTGGTATCTTGACAGGGATGCAATCCAGAAGCCGTATGATCCGAACCCAATACTGATATGAACAGAAATATCGTTGAATAATTTTCCATGGTATTCGTGAAATTTGATATTTTTAATTTGATACTGATGCCAATCTTTGCCACAATACTCAAAACCAAAAAATACACTATGATCTGATTACAATCAGAGAATGAAACACGAAGCAGGAGGAAACATACATGCTACGATCTTTAAATATTAACCCCGATAAATGCACGGGCTGTCTCCAATGTGAAATGGCTTGCTCCTTTGAGAATGAAGGAGTATTTAATCCCGCAAAGTCTCGGATAAAAATTTTTACTTTTCACGATGAAGGCCGGTTTGTACCCTATACATGCACCCAATGTGATGAGGCGTGGTGCTTGCATGCATGCCCGGTTGAAGCGATCAAGATGAATAAGGAAACTGGGGCTATGGAAGTTCTGGACGCGGTCTGTGTTGGATGCAAAGTTTGTACTATTGCCTGTCCATTCGGTACTGTGAATTACAACCAAACTACCGGCAAAGTTATTAAGTGTGACTTATGTGGTGGTGACCCCCAATGCGCGGCAGCCTGTCCTACTGAGGCAATTACCTACGTTGATGCGGATGCGACAGGCCTTGAAAAAATGCGGGCCTGGGCTTCGAAAACTGATAACCAAGCCCACGCTAACTGAGGAGGATCGTCATGAGTTGGACAAGAAAATTATTGAGAGTTAATCTCACTGATGGGGTAATTCGTGAAGAACCCCTCAATATGGAGTGGGCCGATCAGTATATTGGTCAACGTGGACTCGCCACCCGTTATTTTGTGGAAGAGACCGACCCTACATGTGATCCACTTGGGCCCGACAATAAGTTAATTTTTGCTACAGGCCCTTTGACCGGAACCATGGCTTCTACTGGTGGACGCTACTCCGTAATTACCAAAGGTCCACTAACTGGGGCCATTGCCTGTTCCAATTCTGGTGGATTTATCGGTGCTGAGCTCAAGTCAGCAGGTTGGGACATGGTGATTTGTGAAGGGCGCTCACCCAATCCTGTGATGTTACATATCGTTGACGACAAGGCTGAACTGCTGCCTGCAGATGACCTTTGGGGTAAGTCAGTCTGGGATACAGACAAGTTGATCCACCAGAAATTAAATGACCCACAAATTCGAATTGCTGCGGTTGGGCGTTCTGCTGAAGCAGGGTGCCTGTATGCTGCAGTAATCAATGACTTGCACCGGGCAGCGGGCCGCTCTGGGGTTGGAACGGTAATGGCATCAAAGAACCTGAAGGCTATGGCAGTACGTGGCACTCAAGGCGTGAGTAATATACGGGATCCAAAACAGTTTATGCATGTGACTGCCGAGCAGAAAAAAGTGCTGGCAGATAATGCGGTTACAGGACAGGGCCTGCCGGCTATGGGCACACAGGTTTTGATGAATGTGATCAACGAAATCGGAGCACTGCCAACCAATAATATGCGGGAAGTGCAATTCAAGGATGCGAATAAAATCAGTGCTGAGGCCATGGCCGAACCGCGTGAGAGTGATGGCAAACCAAATCTCACCACCAATGCGGCATGCTTTGGTTGCACCATTGCTTGCGGTCGTATTTCCACGATCGATCAGGGTCACTTTACGGTTGAGAACAAACCTGAATACTGGGGGAATTCCGGCGGACTTGAATATGAAGCAGCTTGGGCTCTTGGTGCGGATACGGGTGTTGGTGATCTAGATGCTTTGACCTATGCTAACTTTGTTTGCAATGAAGATGGCTTTGATCCAATCTCATTCGGCGCGACTGTGGCGGCTGCTATGGAACTGTTTGAAGAGGGCGCAATTTCGACCGAACAAACCGACGGAATGGAACTTCGCTTTGGTTCTGCAGAAGCACTCGCATGGTGCGCTGAGAAGGTTGCAACAGGTGAAGGGTTTGGAGCAGATTTAGGACTAGGTTCAAAACGATTATGCGAAAAATACGGTCGACCAGAATTGTCAATGACGGTTAAAGGTCAAGAATTTCCAGCCTACGATCCGCGCGGGGTGCAAGGTATGGGCTTGACCTATGCAACTTCAAACCGTGGAGCCTGCCATTTAAGGAGCTACACCGTGGCTTCAGAAGTACTGGGTATCCCTGAGAAGACCGATCCTTTATCTGTAGACGGTAAAGCAGGTTTGGTCAAAGCATTTCAGGATGCGACGGCAGCCGTGGATTCAACTGGCCTTTGTGTATTTACTACTTTCGCCTGGACGCTGGACAATATAGCTCCGCAAGTGGACGCGGCCTGTGAAGGCGGCTGGACTGCTGAAAAACTGCTTGAAGCGGGAGAGCGCATCTGGAATCTTGAACGCGATTACAACATGCGAGCAGGTTTGACTGGAGCCGATGATAATCTGCCCAAGCGGTTACTCAATGATGTGGCCAAGACCGGACCAGCAGAAGGAAAAGTGGCTGGCCTTGATGAGATGTTGCCAGAGTATTACCAGCTGAGGGGATGGACAACGGATGGCCAGTTGACTGAAGAGACCCGTAGCAAATTCGGACTACCAGCATGACCTATGTTGTTGTAGGAACGGGTCCGGCGGGGGTTGTAGCGGCGGAAACTCTGTGTCAGATTGACCCCGCCAATCAAGTAATGTTGGTAGGCGATGAACCGGAGCCCCCTTACTCCCGTATGGCAATTCCATACCTGCTCATCAAGAACATTGATGAGCAGGGAACTTACTTAAGGAAGGATCCGGAGCATTTCGGAAATAGCATCAAACATCTATATGGAATTGCTCAGTCGGTTGATGCTGAATCGAAGATATTGCATCTCGCCGATGGACAGAGAATGAACTACAAAGCTTTGCTAGTTGCAACCGGCTCCAAGCCAATTCTTCCCCCGGTGCCGGGCATAGATGGTGAGCGGGTCACCACCTGCTGGACTCTGGAAGATGCGAGAAAAATCACTGCGACACTCAGTCCGGGTGCCTCGGTCTTGTTGATAGGAGCTGGGTTTATCGGCTGTATCATTCTTGAGGCGCTAGTTTCCTCTGGTGCTAATCTGACCGTGGTTGAGATGGGGGATAGGATGGTGCCCCGAATGCTCAATCAAACAAGTGGTGAATTGCTGAAGCAATGGTGTGAGGAAAAAGGTGTCAATGTAATGACCAGTGCACAGGTGGAATCCATTGAGCATCATCCGGACAAATCAATTGTGAATATCAGTGATAATCGGCAAGTTGAGGCAGAACTGGTAATTTCTGCGGCCGGCGTTCGTTCGAATGCTGATTTTCTGGATGGAACTGGAGTAGAACTGAAGAATGGAGCTGTAGCGGTTGATCGGCACATGTGCTCATCAATACCGGGCATCTATGCGGCTGGCGATGCTGCCTGTGGTCTTGATTTTTCGACTGGCGATTACTCTGTACAGGCAGTCCAGCCGACTGCTGTAGAACATGGCCGGATTGCAGCTGCTAATATGGTGAAGCACGGATCAGTTTTGCATCAGGGTTGTATCAACATGAATGTGCTAGATACGATTGGACTTATCTCGGTATCCTATGGGAATTGGCAGGGAGTTGCAGGAGGAGATCACACATCGCTCCTAGATCGTGACCGATTTCGTTACATTAATCTTCAGTTTTCTGAGGATACACTGATCGGTGCAAATACTTTGGGTATGACACAACATGTCGGCATATTACGTGGGTTGATTCAAGGTCAGTTTAAATTGGGGAAATGGAAACAGCGTTTGGTGGATAATCCGTTGCTAATCATGGAAGCTTATCTCGCTGCAACACAGGGAGCCTGAATGTTGGACACTGGATCGTTCGGATGATGCACTATGAATATCACGTTCAAGTTGTTTGCTTCATTGGCAACATATCTTCCTGATCATGCAAAAGACAATGCAGTTGAAATTGAAATAGACTCTGAAACGACGCCAAACCAGCTGATTGAGCGTTATCATCTCCCGGAGAGGGAGGTGCATCTTGTGTTAAAAAACGGGGTGTTTCTTCAACCATCGGACAGAGATGTTCCGCTCAAACATCTGGATGTGCTGGCGATCTGGCCGCCAGTTGCAGGCGGATGATGAACAGCGGTTTGCGACTATATCATGCAGAGATGGGGTTTTCCAGAGAAGAGTTGTTGCGGGAGATACATAACGCAGTGGTACCCTATCCAATTACTATTCAGAAAGATGGAATTGTGGCTATGCATCTCGATGGTCGCTCTGCAATGCTCAGAATAACCAATGATCGGAGTCGCAATCTCGGTTCGCTAGTTTTGCCGGTCATTGACGTAACGATTCAATTCGAGAATTTTACCGAACAGCAATACAACGAGTTTGTAAAGAGATTCAGGATTCGTTTGCAACGAGGGGGTGGTTAACCATGAAAATTACAGTCAAATTATTCTCGAGCCTTATGGTATATCTCCCATCAGGAACTTCGGGTAATGCGATTGAGTTGATTGAAAATTCACCGCTGACCCCCACTGATATTATGGAGCGCCTGAAAGTCCCGAGAGAAGAAGTAAGAACCGTGATGTTGAACGGCACTTTTCTGCCCGAACACGAGCGGCAAAAGGTGTTACAAGATGGCGATGTACTCACGGTATGGCCGGCAATTCAAGGAGGTTAAATCCTGTGTTGCTCTCCCACTTGTTACAGCGATGATTGCAAATTTGAACGAAATTTCTAGAACACCAGTAACAGACCAGTTTCATCGTCCGCTGAAGGATCTACGTATATCTGTCACAGACCGGTGTAACTTTCGTTGTGGATACTGTATGCCCAAAGATGTGTTCGGAAAGAACTATTCTTTTTTAAGTTCAAACGAACTCCTGAAATATGAGGATATTGAACGGTTAGTAAAAATTTTCACAAAGCTAGGCGTTCGCAAGATCAGGCTGACCGGCGGAGAACCGCTACTTCGCAAGGATCTAGAAGATCTGATCCAGAAAATTGCTTGTATAACCGGCATTGACGATATTGCCTTAACTACCAATGCATCATTGTTGAGTCCTGAGCGGGCAGTTTCATTATATGAAGCAGGTGTTAATCGGCTTAACATTAGTCTTGATGCATTAACTCCAGAGATTTACGAGAGGATCAATCAGGTACCGGTTCCACTCAAGGATATTCTTGAGGGTATCAAAAACGCTTTGCAGGTTCCCTATCGGGCCATTAAGATCAACATGGTGGTTCAAAAGGGAGTGAATGAAGGCGATATTCTGAAAATGTGCCAGTACTTTCGAGGTACGGGTGCTATTTTACGATTTATCGAATTTATGGATGTTGGTAATCACAACCAGTGGAATCTTGAAAAAGTGTTTACGGCAGGTGAGATGGTTGATGTGATTCATCCGGTCTATCCAATTGAACCGATCAAGGCTAACTATCGGGGAGAGGTTTCCAAGCGATGGAAGTATCTTGATGGTCAAGGCGAGGTCGGGATTATTGCCTCAATCACGAAACCATTTTGCGGTGACTGTGCTCGCGCCAGACTGTCAGCTAAAGGAGAGATCTACACTTGTCTGTTTGCTTCTATTGGATATGATTTACGACCCTTGCTAGATGACCAACTGGATGATGAAAAGATTCTCTATCGGCTTCAAAATCTGTGGCGTGCACGTCAGGACCGTTACTCTATGGATCGTTTATCACACGATGATTCGAAACCCATTAGCCGGACCAGTCAGAAGGTCGAAATGTCTTATATCGGTGGATAGCCCGAACCGGACAGGCTGATATATAATTTTGTATCGATGTGTTACGGTTGGTTCAAGAAAATCGAAGTCTTCGATAATGTGTTGCAGATCTGTTGGTTGCAAAGTATACCCGAATGCGAAATGGTGCAGATTTGAACAAAAGAAAATCATCCTACTCGAAACAGGAATTGCTCGAATGTGCCCATGGCCGAATGTTTGGACGCGGCAATGCCCAATTGCCACTTCCCAACATGTTGATGTTTGATCGAATCACGAATATTGATGAGAATGGCGGTGAGTATGGAAAAGGACTAGTTACCGCGGAGTTGGACATTGATCCGGACCTATGGTTTTTTCAATGTCATTTCAAGGGTGATCCGGTGATGCCGGGTTGTCTGGGTTTGGATGCATTGTGGCAGTTGATTGGGTTTTCTCTTGGATGGCGCGGTGGCCTTGGACATGGTCGTGCTCTGGGTTCTGGGGAGATCAAGTTTATTGGCCAAATTACCCCACAAAACCATAAAGTATGTTATCAAATTGATTTTAAGCGAGTTATTATGCGCAAATTGGTGATGGGGATCGCGGATGGGATGGTGAGTGTTGACAATCAAACGGTCTATCGATGTAAAGATCTTCGAGTCGGTTTATTCCAAGATGCTGTTGATGGATATCAGGCGAGTGAGTCTGTTCAAGGCTCTGGCTTATCTTGATCAATTGATTGGATTCCGAGTTTGAGAATACGTATGTTGCTGAGCAATTTGTAGTCGTAATTGGATTCATAACGCGTTTACGCTTTATTTTCACTCATGAGTTTTATCATTAGGTTATGAGAAGAGTTGTTGTAACCGGCATGGGTATTGTGTCTAGTTTGGGCAATAGCTGCATGGAGGTCAAGCAATCGCTGCTTAATGAGCGAAGTGGAATTGTCAAGGCAGAAGACTACGCTCAGCTTGGTATGCGAAGTCGAATACACGGGGAGATTCGTATTGATGCGAGTAGTAGAATCGACCGAAAAATTTATCGATTCATGGGTGATGCTGCAGCATACAGTTATATCGCCATGCAAGAGGCCATTGATCAATCCGAGTTGACTGCAGAACAGGTTAGTAACGAACGAACTGGTTTATTGTTGGGCACTGGTGGGGCTTCCCCAGAAAACATTGTGAAGAGTGCTGACATATTGAGGGATAGGGGAGTAAAGCGGGTTGGGCCATACATGGTTACCAAGACCATGTCCAGCACAATTCCGGCATGTGTAGGCACGGCTTTTGGAATCAAGGGAATTTCGTATTCCATTAGTTCGGCCTGTTCAACTAGCGCGCATTGCATCGGACACGGCGCGGAACTCATCCAGATGGGTAAACAGGATGTGGTTTTTGCTGGTGGCGGTGAAGAATTACACTGGTCTTTGTCAGTCCTATTTGATGCCATGGGAGCTTTATCTTCCTCATATAACGATACACCAGAACGTGCTTCAAGGCCATATGATCGAGATCGCGATGGGTTTGTAATCTCCGGTGGAGCGGGCGTTGTTGTGCTTGAGGATCTCGAATATGCTCGAAGCCGAGGGGCACGGATTCTTGCAGAGTTGGTAGGATATGGAGCGACCTCAGATGGATATGACATGGTTCAACCATCTGGAGAAGGAGCTGTACGATGCATGAAGCAGGCTATCTCGGGTATTGATCAACCCATTCAGTATATTAACGCTCACGGTACCAGTACACCGGTGGGGGATATCCGAGAACTGGTCGCGATCAGGGAAGTGTTTCCTGATGAGTGTCCACAGATCAGCGCAACTAAATCCCTGAGTGGTCATGCATTGGGTGCGGCGGGTGTTAATGAGTCGATTTATACCTTACTGATGATGGAATCCGACTTTATCTGCGGTTCGGCAAACATCGAGAATATCGATGAAGAAGCTCAAGATTTTCCGATTGTGGCTTCAAGGAAAGATCATCCGAATCTTGACCTTGCAATGAGTAACAGCTTCGGGTTCGGGGGGACCAACTGTTCCTTGGTGTTCTGCAAGTGGCGAGAGGGCTAGGCCGAAATTTCAAGTGTTGTTTGTCCTCTGGGACTACTGTACAAAACTGGTGGTAGATCCAATCTGAAGCAGGGTGAATCAGTTGTGGAAGGCAGTTAAATCGATGACCACTAGTTTCTCCTGGAAACAGAAATCTGCCACGTTCATGCATGCGAAGATGCGTAGATTTGACTTGTTATTCGACCGTTCTTTTATGACATTGCGGTCAGGTCGAGCTCTCGTTATTTTGGCATGGAATCAATCATAAGTTTGCTTTGTGCTAGTGGAGGTATAATCAAGTTCATTCGTCTAACCAGACAAACTCTGGGTACTCGGATGCACCAAGATTCCCCAGTGGGTTATTGGGCAACCCGTAGACACTGTCACGCTTCGCATCAAGAATATTCAAATGCATTGGAATAATCATGCCGCTTTCATGGTGTACCAGTGTCTGCATTTCACAATACATCGCATGACGCTTGTCTGGATCCAGTTCTGACAATGACAGCTTCAAAAGTCCGCCCATCCTAGGATTGTCCCAGTAACTGTCATTCCATGGGGCACCGGGAGCCAGAGCTTGCGATAGCATCGCATTGGCAGTCGGGCGCATGCTCCAACTTGTGACATTCATCGGCTCCACCCGCCATATGGCGTTCCAATAGCCGTCATTTGGAACTCGTTTAATGTTCAGGTTAAAACCGATTTTCGCCAGATTCACTTGCATAAGCAGGCAGACTTCCTCGATACCAGCACCGACCGGGGCAACATACAAAGTGGCAGAATCAATGCTGGACTTGTCCAGATGGAACTTGGCCTTGTCGGGATCAAATTCCCGAATAGGCAATTCATGGCAGTGATCGGCTCCATAGGCAGAACTGATCGGATGATCATTGCCAATCGATCCGTGCCCTTTGAGGATACGTTTTACTATTCGTTCACGATCCTGGATGTACTGCATAGCCTTGACAAAGTCATCGTTGCTTCCGGGTTTGGTGTTCTTTAATGCACAGATACCGTTCCATGCGCCGGTTGGAATAGAGATGACTGATACATTCGGGGCATCTTCGATCTGCGATATGGATTTCGGTTCAATTTCAGCAGCCAGATGGATATCACCACTGACTATTGCATTAACACGAACCAGTGGATCCGTGATTGCAAAAATCTCGATTGCATCCAGATGTGCCGGGGTACGCCAGTAGTTTTCGTTTCGGGTGCTCACGGATCGAATGCCGGGACTGAAGTCCTGTAGCACAAATGGCCCAGTGCCAATACCATCACCGGCACTGCCATTTTTAATGATCTTGAGCGCATAAAGTCCGCCAAGCAGAATAGGCAAGTCAGCATTGGGCGTGTTGAGTTCGGCTTTGACTTCATATGGCCCGACTCTCTTCCATTCATTAATGAATGAAAGCGTATCCTTGATAGCCGAAGTGGAGTCCTGTGCAATGTGTCGATTCATGCTCCATACAACATCATCAGCACTGAGTGGTGTGCCATCATGGAAGCGGACATCCTTGCGTATTTGAAAAGTCCATTCCTTGGCATCGGTACTGGCTCCCCAGGATTCAGCCAGTTCAGGTTGTGGAGTCAGATTTTCGTCAAGCTGGCAAAGTGCATTATAATGTGCCCGGCCTCTTGAGTAATCGATCTGAGAAGTGAATAGATTCGGATCCAGGGTATCGGCAGGGCCATGAACGGCGACTGCGGCCCTTAGCGTTCCACCTGATTTAGGCGTTGATGCAACTGCCTGTTTTCCGGCCAGGAGTAGATTGTAGGCTCCAGTCATGGTGATGCCAGTTGCCATCATCAGCTTCAGCGTATCGCGTCGATCAAAGCCGGCTCGAACTGCTCGCTCCACGCGGGCTTGATCAGATCGATCCAGTTTTTCAAAACTGACTTGATCGGATGTTCTTTTCAATTCATTATCTTTCATTTTTCTATCGCTTAGTTGTAAAACAGTGGTATAGAGATACTCAATGAATTCAGTTGGTCGGTCGAGTTATCAAGCATGTTGTAACGAGGATGGCTTGACAGTAGTCAAATCCCTTCTGAATGAATATAACCCCAGTATATATGATTCTTTTAACTCGTATTTTTGTTTGCATTTTATATCCAAAGTGTGACGATTTCTTGAACAGAATATTTCATTTATTAAGATCAAGTTCAAGCCAGTATGGACGATGGTCTGAGCCGTCAGCATCGACATCGACCCAAGCCCGTAGAATAGAAGGGGCCAACTCTGTATTGACAAAGCAGTAATCGATTCGAAGCGGTCGCCCTGGCTGGCGGTCTGGTGGATCTGGCCACCAAGTCAATGAATCTTTACTTGACTGTTTCGCAACAAGCCAACTGTCAACAAAACTACCCTGATTTACGCCGTACCCATATGCCGGATCTGGTTCGCCAAGCAGTCGGACATATTCAGTACTGTTATCGGTGAAGTTGAAGTCTCCAAGAAGCAATGTGTGATCTGGAACTGGAATGGGTTTTTCACCATTGCCCCAATCCATCAGAGTCGAATTTTTCGTTTCACTGGGGTTGTTACAGGGAATATCAGGTGTTACTGCCTGTCCACAGCGTTTAATCATTTCATGCATATTCAAAAATGCTTCTACTTGTGCCAGCCGTTCAGTAACTGAAGCCGAAGATAGATGGATGCAATAGATTCGAAATGAAGTATCTTTTGTTGTAATAACGCATTCTAGCGCACCGGTCGGGATGCCGGTAACGAAAAAAGTTGGTATTTGTGGTAGTAATAAAGAGCGGGAAGAAAGTATCGGCCATTTGGATAGAACCATTACACCGAACTGACGACGTCGATTGTTGACTTTACCTTTGCGATGGATAGTGCTGGCATTGAGATCAAGGGCGGGAAAGTATTTCCAGTAGTAACTTGGCAATAATTCACCGATCAGTTTCGGCTGATCGGTCATTTTGCTACGATGCCAGAAACGTTCAACTTCCTGTAAAGCAATGATATCTGCATCACGAATTGTATCGGTAATACGCCGCAAGTCGACTTTATGGTCTAGTCCGAGACCGAATCGGATATTGTAAGTCACGACTTTCATGCTGGCAGTTGCTTAGGCAGTCATTATTGGTGGAATCGAATAGCAATCTCAGGGTATGGAATAATAAGCCGGACTCACGGATAAGGCAATCCCGTAAATCCTCTACGTCAATTACGAACTATCAAGAGAATAGTAACAAAGGGATCAAAGTATATGTCGGCCATTTATTTTTCGGCATGGTTCACTTTCCACACTGTTCGAGATTTTGTTTTTCCAATGGTATGTCTCTACTGCTAATTTGGATAGGTTGATCTTCCGGTACAATCTGCGTAAGCAAAAAGCTATCGAAATAGGGAGAGTGAGCCATGATTCATGTCCAGAGTTCGGATCTCAATAAGCCGAAATAAATTTACCGCATTCACAATTAGTAATGAATGAACCAAAGGTCCACTTTCATAGGCCCGTCCAATTGAAAAAAAATCAATCTCTTAGTGTCATTCTGTGGCTTTGCCTGTGTTGTTTGATGGTGTTTTCACTGATCTTGCTGGGTGGAGCGGTGCGTCTGACCGGGTCCGGGTTGTCCATGGTTGACTGGAGGCCTATCACAGGTGTGTTACCACCCCTTTCGGATACTGAGTGGCTTCATGCTTTTGCACAGTATCGCCAATTTCCCGAATATAAGGAAATAAATTTTTCGATGGGGCTTGGCGAGTTCAAGTTCATTTTCATGATGGAATATGCACACCGAATACTGGCACGTCTTACCGGGATTGTTTATTTGCTACCGTTTTTGACTTTTCTTTTTATGGGCAGAATCGAGTCCTGGTTGATTCCGCGCTTATGGGGGTTGTTTGTCTTGGGTGGTCTTCAGGGATTGATTGGTTGGTATATGGTGCAAAGCGGACTTGTTGATAATCCGGCGGTTAGCCAGTACAGGCTGACCTTGCATTTGATGGTCGCGGTGATCATTTATGCATACATGATTCGACTCGTTGTCGGCCTGTTCTATTCGGATCGATTGAGCAGTCAAGCAGGTTTTGTAAATCAATTTGGTGGATTTGCGATTGCTGCTGTTTTCATCATGATTGCAAGTGGTGGGATGATGGCTGGGACTCATGCAGGGTTTATATTCAATACATTTCCGACCATGGGAGGTGTGTGGATTCCAGATCAGTTGTGGGCTATGAGCCCGGTTTGGGTAAATTTATTTGAGAATGCAATTACGATTCAATTCGTGCATCGCGGATTGGCTTTGGTCGTTTTTATTGTTGTCTGCATATATGCATATCTTCTGTATCAGAGAAATACTGGCATTGATCGACTGATATGCTTGGTTATGATTGTCATGCTGGCTAATCAGATCACCTTTGGAATTGCTGCCTTGTTAAATGGTGTTCCGGTTGCGCTGGGTGTAGCCCATCAGGCTGGAGCAATACTGTTATTAACTAGTATCTTGATTGCTCGTTATCAGGTGCCGCGAGAGCCGAAAACGTATTCATCTCCCACTCGGCCGATGGAATTTCAGAGTGAGGCTAATTCATGAGTAGGATAGCAGTCGGCGGATGGCAGCATGAGACCAATACCTTTGCTACGATTCGTGCTGATTATGAGGCTTTTAAAATGGCCGATGAATGGCCAGCCAAACAATCGGGTCAGGCCATGCTGGACGCAATTGATGGTGTACACCTACCAATCACCGGTGCGATTGAAGCACTGACCGAATCCGGGGATGAGGTAGTTCCATTGCTATGGTGTTCGGCTACACCATGCAGTTATGTTACTAAGGATGCCTTTGAACGAATTAGTTCAGAACTACTGAGCCAGTTGAGTAAGGAATTGCCGGTCGATGGGATTTATCTTGATCTGCATGGTGCCATGGTTTGCGAACATGTCGATGATGGCGAAGGTGAAATTTTATTCCGAATTCGTGAAATGGTTGGTCTGGAGTTACCAATCTTTGTGAGTCTAGATTTGCATGCAAATATCACAGAGAGAATGGTGAAAATGGCTTCCTTGATTGATGTCTTTCGCACCTATCCACATATCGATATGGGTAAAACGGGGTATCGGGTTGCGAAGTTGCTGAGTCAGCATATCAAGCACCGAGGGCGACTGTTCAAGGCATACCGTCAACTTGATTTTCTAATTCCACTGAATGCTGGATGCACCCTCATGGAACCCTGTCGAAAGATCTATAGGGCCCTGCCAGAGTGCATAACGGATCAAGTTCCTTCGCTATCATTAGCATGCGGATTTCATCTTTCTGATATCCATGAAGCGGGTCCAGCGGTGGTCGCTTATGGATATGATATGGATGCGACCCAGTCAGTAGCTGATAATCTGTTGCAAGAGATTTATCGTCATAAGCAAGAGTTCTACAAGGAGGTGTGGTCGGTAGATGATGGAATCGCTGAAGCCATTCGGTTATTTAATGAACAAGGTCGGACGATAGTTATTGCAGATACTCAGGATAATCCAGGAGGTGGAGGTTCTGGCGATACAGTAGGGGTACTTCGCTCCATGCTCGCCCATGACTTGCAAAGTGCGCTGTTCGGGGTGCTGAATGATCCTGAGGTGGCGGCGATGGCGCACCAACATGGAGAGGGAGCGGAGCTTGACATTGATCTTGGAGGCAAATTCAGTTCTGCAGGTGGACCTTCTCTGCGATGCAGGGCCAACGTTTGCGCATTGAGTGATGGACAATTTACTGCAACCGGACCAATGTATAAGGGTGCAAACATGCAAATTGGCAAAACAGCCCTGTTACAGATTGATAAGGTGTTCGTGGTGGTGTGCTCCAAGGCAGTACAGACGGCCGACAAAGAACATTTTCGGCATATCGGCATAGAACCGGGAGAAATGGATTATGTAGCACTGAAAAGTTCTGTGCATTTTCGTAACGATTATGAAGATATTGCCAGCCAAATTCTTGTTGTAGCTGCGCCTGGAGAGGTCTATGCAGATCCATCGATACTGAATTATCGGTTTATTCGCCCTGATGTTGAACGTACAGCATTAACAACTTGACCAATAATAATTTATTGATTTCAGCCAGGGAAATCGATCATTCAGACAATATATTGTCGCAATAACGGAGATGATCCGAAGCACCGAAAGTCGGCCCCGGTGCTCATGTTTCATATGCGGCTATGTTTATAGCAATATAGGCGGGAGTTAACTTTGCATCAACCCCGGATGTTGTATGCACATGCGTTGAATGGTCATGAATTTCATGGTATGGCGGTGTTGCTTAGAGAATCAGGATGGATGAGGCAAATTCGTGCCTCGGTTCAAAAGCCTGTTCGGCATGGAACGGTAGAATTGACTTGTGAAATGGTGTCGAAGAAAGATCGATAGTGCCGAAGCGAGTTTTGGATCTTCTATATCGGTTTGTTGGATGTCCAGGTCATACACCGGTCG
>JAPOUQ010000068.1 GCA_026708585.1 Gammaproteobacteria bacterium | reverse complement strand
CCTGCGGGGCATAAATTCCGAGTGTATTGACCTGATTTATCTTGATCCCCCGTTTAACAAGAATAAGAAGTTTACCGCTCCTATTGGAAGCAGCGCAGAGGGGACAAGTTTCAAAGACATATTTAGAGAAGAAGACGTTAAGGATGAATGGCTGATTACGATAAAGGAAGATCAGCCAGAACTGTATCATTACCTTAACGGGATCAGAGGCGTTGGCAATCCCTATAACTTTGCATATCTTGCATATATGGCGATCCGCTTGATTGAATGCCATAGAGTATTGAAGAAAACCGGATCAATTTATCTACATTGCGATCCGACCATGTCGCATTACCTGAAAACGACATTGGACTGCATATTCGGAGAAAAAAATTATTTGAATGAAATAATCTGGTGCTATATCGATCCTGCTGGACGAAAAAACTCTGCTTACTATAAAAGGACCCACGATATTGTATTTTGGTATACCAAAAGCAAAAGACACCATCAGGTTTATGAAATTGCAAAAAGTCCTTTGTCTGAATCAACAATTAAAAGATACAATAAATATTTTGACAAATATGGAAAGCTAACCTATGCCCGCTTGAAAGAAACCAATCCTGGAGCTTTTAGGTCTTTGAAGAGTGTGCCAGCTGATCTTAACGAGGTTTGGCTAGACAAAAACGCAGGGACTACGGCTCCTGATTGGTGGACAGAATTTACGCCAATTAAAAGAAAAGGTGGCAACCAGGAATCAGAATCGGTTGGTTACCCAACACAAAAGCCTCTTGCATTAATTGAGCGGATAATTAAAACATCAAGTAATGAGGAGTATATGGTTCTTGATCCGTTCTGCGGTTGTGCCACGACTTGCGTCGCGGCCGAGCACCTGAACCGGCAATGGATTGGTATCGACATATCAATCGTTGCATACGATTTAGTCCGAGATCGATTGACTAATGAGGTAGCCAACCCAGGGCACATTCTACAATTCAGAAACCAGATCAACCTGAAAACCGATCCGCCAAAGCGTACCGATCTGGATGTTGACTACCGAGAGCAAAAATTCGTCTATATCATTTCACATCCCAGTTATCCTGGAGAGTACAAGGTTGGGATTGCAAAGAATGCGCAATTAAGACTGGTTGCTTACCAAACTGCCGATCCTGAACGGGCTTACAAAATCAAATATAAATTGGAAACCCCACACTTTCGAGAAATCGAAAAGCATATACATGAAATATTCCCGAACAAGCATGAATGGGTGCAGAGAGAATTAAACGAAATAATTAAAGCAATTGAAAATTACAAATTAGAGTGAGCAACAAAATGAATAACCAAACCAACAAACAAGAAAAGCCAGTAATCACAATCAAGCCCCACACTTACCAACCCAGCAGAAAAGAATTAAGGGAACAGGTAAAGATCAACACCACGCCGGAAAACTTGGCTAAATCAATATTGAGACAAGTCAAGGTCGTTAAATCGCAGCCCTGAAAAATAGGAAAATGTGATTAAAGTATATAATTCCCTTTAATTTCTTTGTTGATTCACCACTTATAAGAGTGTGATTCATGCTAATTTAGCCGATTGTCAAGTATTCTTTATAGCCCCATTTTTTTATCCAGAATCATAGTCGAGAATGTAGACGCTCGGCAATCCTCCATAATCGGGTTTGCGAGTTGTAAGTCTACCGTCACACCAATTTAACCAGAGGCCCGATTTAACATTATCTTCATTTTCTACATGGTCAAACTTGCCATCATTTGTATTGACCTGCATGATGAGCGTGCCAAATTTCGCTTTGCAAGTAATTTGACGACATCGCTCAGAAACATTCTCAATATTCATTCGCAAAGAATCACCTAAAACATCTTGTAGCCGATGAAGACAACGCACAACCCGTGCAGGATTTCGTGGGTTATACAGACGGTCTACTAAACCTATTCGGGGAAAATATCCTCGATCAACATCTGTCAAGGTATCGCAAAATATATGGCAATCATCCTGTGGCCAAACCAGCATCATTGATTCTGCAATCCTATGGCATAACATTTGTTCATTGTGAAAATACTGCGATGGATCTTTAGTTCGTAACCGCAACTGCACCGAAGTGCTGATCCGCGAACTACGTTTGATCTTACCAGCTAGATTAATGACTCTTTCGACCTCATCATTAAGCCCGCATTGCAATACGATTCCATCAAAATAGTTTGCGATTCCTGTAAGGTCAATTTCAGTGCCCTCATTGAAATCTTCAATACTGAATCCGTGATTGATAACATGGTAGTACTTTTCCCCCGTTCGGGTGACATCTGCTTTTCGCTTTAACGGAGAGAAAAACAAACGGATGTGGCTCGGTAAATCAAGCGATCGAAGTTCATTACTTCGTGCACAGCAAATTTCTGAGTCTCCAGTTAACTCCCACGATTCGATGAGGTGCGTATTTGAAACAATCATCTCGAGAATTTCCTGGCTGGATGGTTCAAACGAATACAGTGTGAACCGGAATCCCAAATGAACTAGATCTTCCAGTCGTTTTCGACGTCTTTCATCGATTAAATCTGATACAGTAATCTTGAGGTGCTGAATGCCCATATCCCATAATGCAAGCAAGGCATAGTCGTTACGGACAGTTTTGCGATCAAATTCATCTAGCGCTCCAGAAGGAGGAATGCATGCCATATCCTGCCAGTCATCACGCAATTCAATTCCCAACACAGGATGAGTCTCTGACCTAGACCTATATCGACTGATTGTCAGTGAATTGCGCCAATCTGGATGACCTTCTTTCACTTCGGAATCCACGCAACGAATAAACTCGAATTCGTGTCCATGTTCGAAAATATGGATCAAAAAATACCCCAGTTTCGGCTGATCGTCACGCCCGAATTGATCACCGGGTGACATGCGAAACATTTCGCTGTAATCTTGCCTTGTAAATGCCGTTGAAGGCAACATGTAAATGTTACATTGGTTATAACGGTTGTACCAAAAATGGTGGACATGGCCTGCAAAGACCGCTTCAACCTCAAAGCTATCAAGTAAATTCAGGAAAATATTGCGACTAGGTACCGAAAGATTATCATAGTGTTCTGGCTCATCGACATCAAACAGATATGGTGGATAATGCGAAAACAAAAAAATCCGGTCATCCGAATATTCAGTAAATTTACTGTTCAACCACTGCATCTGTTCGGCTTCCAATGCGAGACCTGATCCGAACAGTTGTGAATTGATACCGATAAAGACTATGCCTTGATGACGTAACGTGAAATAGTGATCTCCGAACAACTTCGAGTAGGCATCAACAAACGTTTGGCGTATGGTTCCTGTCGGTCCCCAAGGCAACGGCTTATCCCCGACATCATGATTACCCGGTATGATATGAATAGGATGAATCAAATTTTTGATTTGCTCAAAAAAACAATGGGAGGCCTGTTCATATAATTCTTCGGAAGATGGGACCGGATGTACCACATCTCCAAGATGGAACACCTTTTCAATATCGCGCAAATTTAAATCTTCGATCACCATGCGCGATCTTGCATTTGCATAACGATTAACTGGAAACACAGTGTTCGTGTCGTCTTCCACACTGTTTAGGTGAGTATCGGAAATAACCGCGATCGAAAACAGTCTACTCCCACTGGCGGACTTACTATACATTGACAATCAATCTTCGAACTATGTGCTTAATGAAATGTTTTTCTGCCTGCTTTTTACCAAAAACACTACAGACAGCGCGGTTAGAATCCAGAACATGATACAGATCGGACTTCTGAATAGAATACTTATCCCCCCATCAGAAAGAATTAAAGATTGACGAAAATTATCTTCTAACAAAGGGCCAAGTATGAAGGCTATCAAAAATGGAGGTGCTGGAAAACGAAACAGCAACATCATATAGCCCACACAACCCATCAATAGCATTACCAAAACATCGAACATATTGTTGTTAATTGCAAATGTTCCGAACAGGCACAGCAATAGGACAATTGGATACAAAATTCGGTTAGGCACTTCAGCTATGCGACTAATCAAGCGGATTGTGAACTTGCCAACGATAAATAAATACAAACTGCTTAGCATTATTCCGATGAACAATGCATAGATTAATGATATGTTTTCGACAAATAACAATGGCCCGGGACGAAGTCCATGAATCATAAATGCACCAAGAATAATCGCAGTGATTACATCTCCCGGGACACCGAGTGCCAGAAGTGGAATCATGGTTGCTCCAGCAACACCGTTGTTTCCCGCTTCTGCTGCAGCAACACCTTCCAACTCACCTTTTCCAAAATTATCTCGATTCCTTGATGTTCTACGTGCCTCGCTATATGATAAGAACGCTGATGGTGCCCCTCCAATGCCGGGAATTGCTCCAAGTCCAACACCTATTAAACTACCGCGCAATATGGATTTAAAACAACGCTTAAAGTCAGCAAAGCCAGCACCTCCGCCTCGCATGGTTGCTGATTTGATCTGATCCACAGAACCATTCACGAAGAAATGAATAATTTCAGGAAGAGCAAAAAGTCCAATCAATACCGGAATAAAAGACAAACCTCCCATTAGGTTCCAGTTGCCGAACAAAAATCGATTTGTGCCGTATACCATATCCAAACCGATAACAGCAAACATCAATCCAAGGCAAGCCGAGGCAATGCCCTTGATGATATTGTCACCGGAAACACCGGCAATTATTGTCAAGGAAAACAATATTAACGTGAAGAATTCTGGCGGACCAAATTTCAGTGCGAGACTAGCCAAAATACCAGCCAGAAGAATTAAGGACAAGTTGGATACTAAATCAGCAAAGCAAGAAGCATAAAGTGCCATGTCCAGTGCTTTTCTGGCCTGACCCTTCTGAGTTAATGGGTACCCGTCCAATACCGTGCAGGAAGCTGCTGGAGTACCGGGAGCTTTTATTAGAATTGCGGTAATCGAACCACCGTACAACCCACCCTTATATACACCGAGCAGTAACAAAATTCCGGTTACGGGTTCCATTGTAAAGGTAAACGGAAGAACCAATGCCACTCCCATAGGTGTGGACATACCAGGGATTGCACCGACAACAGCACCGATCAATACCCCAAGTAGAATGATCAAGATGTTCTGGAAGGTAAAAAATATACTGACAGCTTGTATGAGATTTTCGTGCACAGGATATCAACCATATATGAACTCAAAAATACCAAGTGGTATGGGAATGTTTGCAATGTGAATAAAAAATACAGCCAATGCGATTGGACCGAAAAACGACAGAATAATTAGAAGTTTGCAACGTCGTTCACCAGCAAGCCAGCTCAACCCAAACACCATTAACATAGATGGCAAAACCAAACCTAGTTGAGGAGTCGCAATATAAATACCGAACAAGATGCCAAATAACAAAACCAATCTTGTAAGTTGCACAATGCTGCAAAACTGCTCTACTGAAGATGACAGTTCATATCTGGCCGGAGATATGAGCAGAATGATACCCATCAAAATAAATACAGAGGCAATGATTCTCGGCCAAAAATCCGGCGCCAGGGCAAGACTTTTGTTATTTGAAGGAGTAACAATTCCAATAGGAATCAAAGCAAAAAACGCGAATAGGCCAAGTGCTACTATGACCAAACCGATCAGTCGAGATTCATGCATACGCAACAGACGCATTGTGAGTTGTTTCGGATAATTCGCCAGAAAGCAAGAGAAAATGCTGTACCGCCAGCGATAACGCAGCCTGATAACTCTGCATATCTAGAAATTCAATTCGGTTTTCAATAAAATCAAAACCGATATAAGTTCCCACTGCGTCACAAATACCATCACGATATTGCGAACTCGCAATGAGGGGTCCAGAAATTAGGATGCGTTGTGGATGTAAAATTGAATGGAAATTCATAATAGCATGGCCCAAAGAATATCCAGCCTGGTAAAGAGTGCAAGCACCAGAAACCAAAGGTTCTTGCGAATTGCCCTCAATAACCTCTCTTAATTGTGTAGAGAAACGTTCTAGATCCTTGCTACTACTACTACTCAAGGAATCTGGTTCGTTGATCAATGCTATCCCGCCCGCAACCAAATTTATCGGCTTAAGTTCTCCGAACTTGCAAGGCACTCTCAATGAATCGATCATTCCTACTTTGGATTCATGCCCTCGGAGTAGCTTACCTTCCGATAGAACGCTACAGCCAATGGTTAAGGAACAATTAAACAGTACAACATTGTCAAATTTGCGAGTTGAACCATTGCATCGCGCTGCCAAATTTTTAGCGTTTGAGATACTTTCGAGCACTAACGGAAATTCCAATTGTCCTTTTACAATTTCTTTTACATCAACGTCTTGCCAATCAATAGGAAAAGCATTGAAAACCTTCATACCAACTGGATCAATCGATCCGGTCAATATCGTGGCACAACTTACAATCTGCTGTCTTTTCAGTCCTTTCTGTTTCATCAAATTGAGCAGTTCTGTTGTACAGATTTTCAATACTTCTGAGGCTGTACTCATATCTGTAAAGTGGAGCCTTCGCTTTGCTACGAGTTGACTTGCGATATTTCCTATGACGATATCTTGACTAAATGCATTCAGTGCAATCGCAACGGCATAACCGCCTTCGCCTCGGATTTGAACCCCGATGCGCTTGCGGCCGGGTTGATTAGGACCTCGAATAAATCCGGTTTCTTCAATGATGCCCGCATCAATAAACTCGCGCGTTATTCTTGAAACTGATGCTTCAGTAATACCAATTCTTTGTGCAATCTCTGATCGAGATAGCGGACCATGCCTCATGATTTCTGATATCACAAAGTGTCTGCCACGACCTAGTGTGTCTCTTGCGATTTCAGATGGCCTGAATTTCATTGGCAAATTACCTCCTGCCCAAAAAATATATTTAGTTACATAATGTAATTAATTAATGTCATAATACCACACTTGAGTGGTAGGATATCGGATTTGTATAGTATGAACAAAATCCCTACTGCTATTTAGCAACAATTGGAGATCGTAATAATGAAAAAAATGATTAGACTTACGCTCAGTATGCTAGCGGCTACCATAGCATTGGGTATTTCTGGTATAACGGTAGCCGAATATCCGACTAAGCCAGTGACTTTGGTATCCCCTTATGGCCCTGGCGGAGCCGCAGATTTGGCGGCCCGAACTCTATCTGGCACTGCTCCGACTTATCTGGGTGAGAGCATACTTGTCGTCAATCGCACCGGAGCAGCTGGTGTATCGGGTTCTACAACTGTAGTCAAAGGTGAGAATGATGGCTATACTCTTTTATTGGCAAGAGTCGGATCACAAGCTGCAGTACCGGCTATGAATCGGACAATTCCATATAAGTGGGATGAATATACATTTCTGGGCTTACTGGAACTGAACCCTTTTGTGCTTGCAGTTGCGGCAGACTCTCCCTACCAATCTCTGGACGACATCAAGGCAGCAATTGAAGGGGGAGTTGACTTGAGTTACTCATCCGCCGGAGTTGGAACATTGCTTCATGTAGCGATGGTCATGGTGCTTGATCAATTCGGAATGGGAGCTGATGCCATGAAACATGTCCCTTACAAGGGCGGCGGCAAAGCTGCGGCTGCAGTAGTCGGCGGACATGTCGATATGCTATTTCAGAATCTATCCGGTGTGATTGGTAACATACAGGCCGGAAAGCTTCGTGCACTTGTTGTAACAACACCGGAACGAATAGCCAGTATTAAAGATGTTCCGACAGCTGCGGAAGCTGGCTATCCGGGACTAGAATCCGTCATAGGTTGGAGCGGGTTGTGGGGACCACCCAATCTGCCTGATGAGGTAAATACGAAATGGGTCGATGTACTTCAGAATATTTCAAAAGACAAAGCGTGGTTGAAACTAACTCAAGGCTTGGGTTCTGTACCGCATGTTTTGCCGCCAGCCGAGACCAAGGCTTTCGTCGAGAATCAGTATACAGCATTCAAGGTTCTGACTGAAAAGCTTGGCATGACCATTCAATAGAGTTATTTCCGTTGAACACAAACTGCAACTGGACGTGCAACCAATCAACTGCACGTCCAGTTCTGACGATATTTGATCTGATTAACGAGTATTTGTTGTGCCTGATCATTTAAACTTTCTCGTAATTCAAACCGACCAGATGAGTGCAAAAGCGCTCGCTACATATGGACATAACCTGACCAAAACTCCTCACATTGACCGATTGGCTCAATCAGGAACCATATTTGAGAATGCATACTGTAATTTTCCATTATGTGTACCGTCGCGGGCATCCATGTTAACCGGTCGTTATGCAAATTCAATCGGCGTCTGGGACAATGCGAGCGAATTGCCTGCTTCAATACCGACATTGGCACACTACTTGCGTAGCGAAGGGTATTACACAGTTCTGAGTGGAAAAATGCATTTCATTGGACCAGACCAATTGCATGGCTTCAATGAGCGCATTACTACTGACATCTATCCATCAAATTTTGCCTGGACGCCCGATTGGATTGCCGGGGAGCGCTATCGCCCTACGGGAATCAACATGCGAGCCGTTGTTGATTCAGGTGTATGCACCAGAAGCCTGCAGATCGACTATGACGAAGAAGTGGAGTTTGCAAGTACCCAGAAACTCTATGACCTTGCACGCTATAACACTGAATCACCATTTCTTTTATGGATTTCGTTCACCCACCCCCATTCACCTTACATTACAACTCCAGAATATTGGAATCGCTATCAACACGATCAAATTAGCATGCCGGACGTACCTGAATTGAGCCTTGATAAAATGGATATCATGAGCCGTTGGTTATACTTCGCTCACGCAGGTGATTTGCATGAGATAACCGAAGAGCATATATTGAATGCAAGGCACGCATATTTTGGTATGTGCTCCTATCTGGATGATAAAATCGGACATTTACTTAACACCCTTGAACAACTAGAACTGGATTCGAACACCGTTGTGATTCTTACTTCCGATCATGGTGAGATGCTCGGGGAAAGAGGTATGTGGTTCAAGCAAGCTTTTTTTGAATGGTCAACTAAAGTTCCTTTGCTAATCAGGGTTCCAAGAATGAAAAGTGTATCAAGAGTCAAAGAACTTGTTTCGTTGGTTGATTTGTTCCCGACCCTGATTGAATTTGCAGGCAGTAAGCCTAAAGACACAGAACTTCAACTGGATGGTCATAGCTTGGTGCCGTTACTTTCTGGAAGCTCCGCTTGGGACAATCAAGTCATTTCTGAATATACGGGTGAAGGTGTTAACACACCTTGTCGCATGATACGAAAAAACCAGCATAAACTGATTTATACGCATGGGCATCCATCTTTATTGTACAACCTATCCAACGACCCAAATGAATTGACGAATGTAATTGATGAGCCTGAGCAGGAATTTTTAAAAAAATCTCTACTTGAAACTTTGTTAGAGGATTGGGATCCATACTCAATCCATGAATCTTGTATTCAGAGCCAGCGTGAAAGACGACTGATTCATGAAGCGACAGGAGGTGAGCCTGAATGGGTTTATTCGGTGCGTAACAATGACGATAAACGCTATGTCCGTAATTCAAGCGCAATCGAGACCAAAGCCAAGGCACGATATCCTTACGTAAACCCAACACCCTTCCTTAATGAATAAACCAGAACCTCGATCCAACTTACTTCAGTCGTAACAAATGGAAGAATAATCACTCTGAATTCATTCGGCTCAAAACCACTACTTTCTCTCAAAATAGTGTGGGAAATAACAGTCGCCAATGGATTCGATTCCAGAGGACGCCCATGACAGGATAAAAGCCCGGCTCGCGCAGCAAGGCATGCAGTTCCCGTAAAAAAGCGCGTTCTGAAAACTGGCGCAGGCGGCACTGCCCCGAACATTCCTTCGCCTGACCCTTCCCTCCGATCAACGGTTCGGCTTCGACTTGCCGAACCCATGTCCGTGAATGGCTGAAGTGATCGTCATGAGTCTTTTGGGAGGCAATATCTAGTTCGGGTTCCGCATAAGGGGCCAGTAGCCATGCATAAAGGAAAACACGCCTACACCTGAAACTGGAGGGTAATGGTGTTTTCAACACCGAAAAACTCGGAGGGAAACCATAAACAGGAACGCTGGAACGAGTCAGGACCTTACGCGGAAATACCGCATTGCGTCAACCGAACAGTCATTCCTGCTCCTTGTGAATAAAATTGTACTTTCCAATCTCCCGGTTTTCAACATTTCTTTTCTCGGTTGCTCTCTTTTGCAAATATTCAGTAAAATCCTCCTTAAATATAAGTGTTTACGTACCTTACTCGCGCCTGATCGGGCGAGTAGATCCCCATACTCAATGAAATGGGCTATGAAATTTTTTTTGACTCATATTCGACTATTTTGATACAAATCGTTCAAAAGTATTCATTGAGCGGACCACAAGTATATTTTGATTTTCGGGTAATTCACTTCGAATGAAATTCGCCTGCTCAAAATTATCACAAGGCAAAAATACCGAAGAGCCGCTTCCATTGAGTTGAGGTTTTCCATACTGACCAAAAATAGAGAAAACGTCATTGACCGGTTGAAACAATGTTCTTACAACCGGTTCCAACGAGTTATCACAACTTCCTTGCTGATAATCCTGATACGTTGCCTTTGGTTTATCTCGAGTCAGGGTGGGGTACTCAAAAACTTGCTTTGTCGATACAATGCACTCAGGTATCCAGAGTACATACCACTTCTCTGGTGGGGTACATGGAGAAAATATGTTGCCAATACCCTCGGCCCAACACGCATGCCCTTTGATAAATATTGGTATATCCGCACCAAGCTGTCTACCAATATCCAGTAAAACGGCCTCTTCAAGTTCGAGTCCCCAAAGGTAATTAAGGCCAACCAACACGGCTGCAGCATTCGAACTTCCACCACCCATTCCAGCACCACAAGGTATTGTTTTGTGTAATGTGATTCGAACACCTGGGGGGATGTCGCTTTTTCTGTATTTAGCAATCATTCTGGCTGCCCGAACAGTCAAATCAATTTTAGGTAACAGAAAATTATGCCGATCAATTCGATCTATTTCAGCACTGTCTGTCAGCTCAAGATCAACAATATCGTGCAGATCTAAAAACTGAAATAATGTTTGCAGGTCATGATATCCGTCTTGGCGTTTGCCGACAACATGCAAAAATAGATTGATCTTGGCTGGAGATAGGATTTGTATGCGTCTACTACTGTTCGGTTGTCCGTTCATCCTTCAACAATATCATTCCAGCGGTTGATAACAACGATCAGTCGCAACTGATCACCTATGTAATTCCCTTTGTTATCATAGGTCTTGATTTTGCCTGGTTTCGAAAGAATCTCCAATCGTCTAGGAAGCACATATGAATCTACCCTCAAGTACTCCAGATATTCAACTTCCCATATACCATGCTCAAGACGTTTGAGTAATCCGTCATTGTCGATTTCAATTTCGGTTGAATCAATATCAGGGAGTCCTCTTGACCACCAGGCAAGTTCATCAAAGGGTACATGCCAGCCTAATCGTTCATACAATACTTCCTCCGCGCTAAGTCCCTCAATGATCTGACCCTTGGAATCTTTCAATATCGCTTGACCCGGTTCAACATCAACGATAACCCGACCACCTCCAAGCGGTCCATAAAGTTGAATATTTTGAGCAGTATCTGCATAAGACCATCGTAGGGTTGATGAGCCACCTTTGGTACCCGCTTTGATTGAAAGTTTTCCTCTGAGATGCCATTCCGAAATGGTTCGATTGTTGGCTTCTTGGAAAGCCCATCGATCCTTCAAGGACCATCTTTCATGATCTTCAGAAAAAAGTGGGGCAGTAGTACTACAGCCAGACAGAAAGATAACAAGAATTAATGGTATCCAACGGAATATGCGCATTCAAATTTTCTGGATTATACTAAGCAGTGAGGAAAGTGAGTTTTAAATTCCAGATATTTGGTCAGACGAAATCAACATTACATCACTTTCGCTTCTCGAAGCCGCTTGATCGTTTCATTCAGGATTGGATGATCAGGAAAGTCCTCAAGTGCCCGGTCCCACAGATCATTTGCTTCTTCTCGTTGATCGGTTATCCAGAGTACTTCGCCAAGATGCGCAGCAATTTCAGCATCCCAGAGTAACTCGCTCGCTTCGGTCAGATATTGAATAGCAAGTTCATTGTTTCCTAGTCGATAATATACCCAGCCGAGACTATCGGTAATATAAGGATCATTAGGCCTTAATTCCATTGCTCGGTTGATTAGATCATATGCCTCTTCGAAACGATTGGTCTTATCAGCAAGAACATAGCCAAGAGCATTATAGGCATAAGCGTTCTCGGGTTCCAATTCAATTACCTTTCGCATATCGATTTCATGCAGGTCCAATAAATCCATGTTCGAAAACAATAATCCTCGCCGATATAACAGCCTCGAGTTGTCTGGTTCTCTTTGGACGAGGTCATCCAATAATGCTCGAGATTCTTCAAAATCTCCAACATCCTGATACATACGATCCTTTTCGAATACAATTTGAAATAACTCAGACTGACCCTGGATAGAAATTCCATCCAGATACTTGATACCTGCCTCGGTTCCATCTCGTTCTTCATAAATCCTGCCGATTCGTAATCTGGCTTCCAGATAAAATCGATTGTTGGTTCCGATACTATAAAGTTGATTAAGTGCTTCCTTGTAGTCCTTGTCCTTCTTTGCGATTTCTGAAAGGAGAAAAACCGCTTGGGGATCAATTCCGCCGAGTTCGATATATCGGCTGAGCAAAGTCCTGGATTCAGAATTATTATTGTCAAATTGTAATGATCCAGCCATTATCAGTGCATCTAGATAATCCGGATCATTCTTAAGTATCTCTCGCGCCTGAATCAGGGCTAAATTTTCAAAATTCATATTGATCAAAACATCTGCATAGGTAATCCGAAACAGTTTTTGTTCTGGATATTTAGTTAGATGTTCTCTGGCGTAAGTCAAAACTGAATAGGGGGACTGTTCAACCATCACTGAGAGTTTTAATACCGCTGGAGCTTCCCAGTCAGGGTCCAAACTCAGAGTCTGATCTATCAGGTCAGAAAATTGAGTCCAGTTCTCCTCATGGTATGCGAGTTGTGCGGCTACCAAAGTGATTCTTGCATCATCAGAATGCTGCCCCATATACTCCTGATAGTCATTCAAGATTTTTTCATTGGGTTGAGAAGACAAAAATGTAGCTATTGATCTTAGAGAAAAAAAGTCATCTTGCGATATTGCCAGAATCGTTTGTCGAATGATTTCTAGCGCATCATCGGTATTGCCTAGCCTGAAATGTGGATTGGCAAGCATAATGCCGCCTCCTCTATGGTTGTCAGGCTCAATTTCCTGAAAAAGTTTCGCTATTCTGATGGCATGCTGATAGTATTCCGTTTCAATAGCAAGATGGAAGGCTTGCTCGATAAGTTGTTTGTTCTTTGAATTTACAGCTGCCCGAGTAAGAAAATCCAGTGCTTCATTCTTCTGGCCCTGTTCATTTGCAATTTGACCAGCAAGAATATCAGTGAGCAGTTTATCTTGAACAGAGTACTCATAGTTATCATAATCGATGTGTTCAGAACCCTCAGATTCGTATGACCCATTGTCTTCATTTGGATTCGTCGAAGACACTTGACAGCCAGACAGCAAACCAAGTGAGCAAAGTAGGAGCACGAGTCGTAAATTGATTCCGTGAATATGAGTCAGATAAGTCATTGAGTAGCAGCGGATAACTCTACTAGTAAGCGGAATGGTTATTGAAAGCCAACAAAACGATTATAATAGCAATACGCCGTGAACACATGCTGACAATCTAAGTATTTTGAGATGACTGCTTTGGCAGTACATTGGTCTTTATCCAGATAATTTGAGCAGTACATTTTTTTCATAATCAGAATACCAATGCATCTCTATACTATCGGACTTAACCACCAAACAGCACCGATCGAAATTCGGGAAAGGGCAGCCTTTAGTCCAGATTCGATTGAGGATGCTCTTCGGGATTTGAAGCAGACAGAGAGTGTTCGCGAGGCGGCAATTCTGTCTACCTGTAATCGAACCGAAATCTATTGTGGGCATGAATCGAACGAGCCAAAATCAGTGATGGAATGGTTGAAATGCCACACGGGTCTTCAGTCACGAGAAATGAACAATGTTATTTACAACTTTCCAGATGAGCAGGCAGTGCGTCATGTCTTTCGGGTTGCTTCGGGCCTTGATTCTATGGTCATGGGAGAGTCTCAAATCCTGGGACAGATGAAGAGTGCTTTTCAATCAGCTGTCCGCTATGGTACCACTGGTAAAGTTATCAATCGACTATTTCAACATGCTTTTCATGTCGCAAAACAAGTCAGAACAGATACTACGATTGGAGAGAATGCAGTTTCTGTTGCAAATATGGGTGTTAATCTCGCTAAACAACTTTATTCTGACCTGAGTGATCAAAGAGTCCTGCTGATTGGAGCTGGCGATACCATCGAATTGGTAGCTCGTTATTTTAAGCAAAATCTTGTCAAACATATTGTCATTGCTAACCGCTCAATAGCTCGGGCAGAAGTGATTGCTCAAGAAATCGGTACTGAGGCAATCAGACTATCCCAGGTGCCCAGTCGCTTGTCGGAGGCCGATATCGTAGTTTCATCAACAGCAAGTATGTTACCAATACTTGGCAAGGGTGCAATCGAAAATGCACTCAAAGAACGTCGTCGTCGTCCAATGTTTTTACTCGACCTGGCTGTGCCGAGAGATATTGAACCTGAAGTTAGTCAATTGCAAGATGCTTATTTATATACGATTGATGACCTCGAGAATCTTGTCAAAGCAAATCGAGGACTACGTCAACAAGCCGCAGAACAAGCAGAAAATATTATTGATTTGCAAGTAGTCAAATTCATGCGATGGAAGCGTTCGTTACAGTCAGTTCCGGTTATTTGTTCTTTACGAGAAGATTTAGATAAGATGATGATCGAAGAACTCGCTAAAGCTAAGAGGAAATTGCGAGCAGGAACTGATCCCAATGAAATATTGGAGCAGATGGCTCGAGACTTAACCAATAAGTTTGCGCATAAACCCAGCCAGACTTTACGTCATCTCGAAGAAGAAGGCGATCACATTACTGCAGGTTACGCTAAGCGATTATTCAAACTTTAACCCGCAACACAATTGTGCTGTTATGAAGGCGTCAACACGTCAAAAACTTGCCCAGATTACCGATCGCTATCAAGAGCTGAACGCATTACTTGCTGATCCTGATGCCGACTTTGATGGTAACCGATATCGCAAGTACACCGTCGAGTTGTCTCGAATTACTGATATTGTAGTAGCTTTTGAAAATTATCAGGAACTCGAAGATGAAAGAGCAGGTCTCGAAGAGCTTATGGATGACAGCGATCCCGATATTCAGAAAATTGTGCAGGAAGAATGTTCTGAAATCGACCGAAAACTAGAACATAGTCTGGAAGCTATCCAAGTATTGTTGATTCCGCAAGACCCGAATGACCAACGTAATCTATTTCTTGAAATTCGTGCAGGTACCGGCGGAGATGAAGCTGCGCTGTTCTCCGAAGATCTTTTTCGGATGTACTATGCATATGCCGAGAGTCAAAAATGGACATTGGAAATCATTAGCAAAAGTGGTGGTGAGCATGGTGGCTATAAGGAAATTATCAGTAGAATCGTGGGTCAAGGAGCATATGCAAAACTGAAGTTTGAATCTGGTGCACACCGAGTTCAACGGGTACCTGAGACAGAATCACAGGGGCGTATTCATACTTCAGCATGTACTGTTGCTGTAATGCCAGAGGCAGAAGAGATTGATGAGATCCCCATCAATAACGATCAATTGCGAATTGACAAGTTTCGGGCATCAGGTGCAGGTGGTCAGCATGTTAACAAGACCGATTCGGCAATTCGTATTACTCATCTGCCTACGGGTATTGTTGTCGAGTGTCAGGACGAGCGTTCACAACACAAGAATCTAGCCAGAGCGATGGCAGTCCTCCGTACCCGGTTATTACAGGATCAGATCGACAAGCAACAAGAAGAACAGGCTAGTACTCGAAAATCCTTGGTGGGTAGTGGTGATCGCTCAGAAAGAATCCGTACCTATAACTACCCACAGGGCAGAGTCACTGATCACCGAATAAATCTTACGCTGTATAAGCTTGATGAAATATTAACAGGGCAACTTGACATGATCATTGCTCCGCTGATCATTGAACATCGAGCTGAAATGTTGGCAATGGTCAATGAACCGGATACTGCAATTCAATAAAGCGATTGAAGATTAGAGAACTCCTCAATTGGTCATCAGAGAGTTTAACAAACTCATCTAGCCCCGATATCGATGCTTGGGTACTGATCAAATTTGTATTGCAGGTCGATGATGCCTGGCTGATCGCAAATGAACAAACTTCGATAGATGCGCAAAATGTGGTCCAAATTCAGAAACTGGTAGAGTCCCGGAAACATGGTATTCCAGTTGCATACCTTACTAATTCACAAGAATTCTGGTCGAAGAATCTGTATGTTGATTCTCGAGTATTGGTGCCTCGTTCAGAAACTGAAACACTAGTTGAGATAGTTTTACGGTTTGCTCAGTCGATTCAATCACCTACTATTCTTGAACTTGGTACCGGAAGCGGTGCGATTGCGATTGCATTGTCATCGGAGTTGCCTCATGCCAAGGTCATAGCAACGGACATATCACAAGATGCACTGGCAGTCGCGACAACCAATTTCAAAAATTGGAAAAGCACGAATGTCGATATTATCAAGGCGGATTGGTTTGTTGGACTAGAAACAAGAAGGTTCGATCTGATTTGTTCGAATCCTCCATATGTTGCATGCAATGATCCGCATCTTGAACAGTTAGAGTTGCAATACGAACCGAAATTCGCATTGATTTCTGGTGAAGATGGGTTGGACGCAATGAGACAGATTGTTCGGGAGGCCCCAGACTATCTGCACTCGAATGGATGGTTGATTTTAGAACATGCTTATCATCAGGCTATACAAGTTCAGGCAATTATGGAAAGTGCACATTTTGAGGATATTCACTCTGAAAAAGACCTTACAGGTCATTTTCGGGTTAGTTGTGGAAGAAAGTCAGGATAGATCAATCTTGTGCAAGGCAGAATAAGGTAAGTAACTCTCAACTGGAAGCTTCCTGTTGTTCAGGACCGGTACTGTCCTAAAATTTGCTGTGCAACTGACCAAATCTCAGGAATCAACTCAATAGGGCTTTTTGTTTTAGCCAGTCCCGATGACTGGCCTGCCCAGGCTTGCATGCGATCGATGTCTCCAGTTCGATTTGCCTGATCTCGCATGGGTTGTGTAAGAGCTCTCTGTATAGGGTAGGGCGAGGGTTCTGGTGAGTCAGGCTGGTTAGCTAGTTCCGTATAGAAGGTTCTTAAAGATCGGCCATAGCGACCGGAAAATGCACGGGTACCAATTGTATCTTCGGGTTGAGCTAACCCAATAGCATCAGCCCAGACTGCTGGTATGCCTGCTTCTGGGCAACGAAGAAATCCGGTTCCTATCTGCACTGCAGAAGCTCCCAGAGCTAAACTAGCAGCTAGGCCTCGCCCATCTGCGATTCCACCTGTTGCTACCACTGGTATATTAACTGCATCAACGACTCCGGGAATCAGAGAGGTCAATCCGATCATTCTCTCGGCTGCGCTTGCTGCATCAAAGGTGCCTCGATGTCCTCCCGCCTCCATTCCCTGAGCAACCAATACATCTGCTCCTGCGTTCTCAGCTTGTATCGCCTCACGGACTGTGGTCACGGTTGCATACCATTTTATACCGGCATCTTTCATTCGTTTGATGAAACCAGCTTCAAATAGCCCCATAATCGAGGAAATCACATCAGGGTTAGACTTTAACATTGCCTCACACTGACTTTCAAAATCGAGAGGTTGTTTTTTTTCAATACCCTTCGGGATTTCAGGTCCAAGGTGTTCGAGAAATTTTCGCACCGCAGTCTCTCTGGACAAGTCCAAGGTTGGGATTGGATCAGGAATCCAGTTGTTCAACATCAGTGGTCCACTACTTGATGATCGAAATTCCTGCATCCACTGTTCGATTGATTCAGGTTGCATGAGTAACACCCCACAAGCACCCATTCCGCCAGCTCTGCTAACTGCGATCGATAGTGCTGGTGGGCAAGCTCCTGCCATGGGTGACAAGAGAATTGGAACTCGAAGATTGTTGTCTTTACAAAATCGATCCGTTCTTTCGAGAGGGTGAATGTCAGACCGCATGAGGAATTTGCAAGGAGAAATTAAACTCTTCGGCGAACAAAAATTCCGGATCTTGGTTTGGGGTCAAAATAGGTAGATTTTGGAGGCATTAATTCATTCGCATCGGCTACTGCCATCAACTGTTCAATAGAGGCTGCATGCATAACTAGTATAACTGGCCACCCTTCTGCGACTTTATCTCGAATTACATTTTCCCCACCGACATCCGGCACATAATCAAGTCTTGGGTCATTGCGACTTTCCTGAATCCCGAAAACTGGGCCGAGGATGTAATTCTGTAAGATAGTTGCATCTAACTGATCAACTGGATTGGTAAAATTACTAATATTATGCCTAAATTCAAGTCGATACCATTCACTTTCAAGAAATAAGCCAAACTCACCGTGATGACAGGAAACAAATCTGTCTTGGTTAAGACGAGTAATCTTAAAATCTTCAGCCAGCTCTTCTAGAATTTGCTGGGCATTTTTGCCATTGAAGTCACGGACACTTCGGTGGAAGGGAAGAAGTCTGAGCTGGTTATTGGGAAACAGGGCTACCAGTAATTTTTGTGTTGATGGGGAGGCTTGCCCATCTGACTCGTTTAGTATAGTTTTGGAAAATCGGCTACCTGAGGCTGCGCGGTGATGCCCATCCGTCAGATAGGTTATTTTTATATTCGAGAAAAGATCAATCAATTCAGACTGAGTGTTTGGATCCTGAATTTGCCAGATTCGTTGCTCTACAGAATCAAAGCTTTGAAAGTTGAGAGTAGCTCTTTGTTCGCATATTTGGCTAACCAACGTGTCAATCGAATCAGACTGAGGATAGGTGAGACAGATCGGACTTGATGAAACCCCAACCACCCGAAGGTAGTTTGCCAACAGGGACTCCTTATCAATCAAGGTTTTTTCATGTTTACGTATATTCCCGCTGTCGTATTCATTGATTGGAACTTCACAGACCACGCCGGTCTGAGTATGTTTGCCGAAAACTAGTTGATAAAGAAACAGGGAAGGCTCGCATTGATACTCAAATGACTCGCTGTCCAGTAATCGGTCGAGTACTCGCCTATTCCGGAGTAACAGTTCATCACGTTCGGGACGCTCGTCGTCCCGAAAATCCTCCATTAAGCGCATCGTATTCAGAAAATTATCCGGATTCTTGATTGCAAACTTTTGACGCTCTCTGGCTGAGACTGCGTCATAGGATGGGGCGACGGTCTTCGATGCGTGTTCCTGTTTTACTAGCCATGAATCAAATGCTGAAATATGGGGCATAGCTTATCCGTTGCGGGCTAAAAATTCATTCATAAAATTGCACAGGATTTCAACGCTCGAAATTGGCATAGCGTTGTAAATGCTAGCACGACAACCCCCAACGCTTCGATGACCTTTCAGGTTCATCAAATTTATTTCCTCTGCTTCTTTCAGAAACTTTTGCTCAAGTTCTTCATTGGGTAAACGAAATACCACATTCATATGGGATCGGCAAGCTTCATCAACTGGACATCTATAATAACCATTACTTTGATCGATTGTTTGATAGAGAAGTGTCGATTTCGTAGTAGCATTGAATTCCATAGCATTCAAACCACCTTCTTTTTTCATCCACTTGAGCACTTTACCAAACATGTAAATCGCAAAAACCGGAGGTGTATTGAACATGGAAGATTTTGCATCATGGATGTCGTATCGCAGATATCTCCCGAGATTCTTATTGGTATTCTCAAGAATGGACTTTCGAACAAATACCACACACAGGCCTGCAGGTCCCAGATTCTTCTGAGCACCACCATAAATCAGGTCAAATTTTTTCCAATGCACTGGTCGAGACATATATTCAGAAGACATATCTCCGATTAGGGGAACATCAACATCCGGCCATGATGGAAATCGAATGCCTCCAATGGTTTCATTGGTTGTAATATGGAGATACTGAGTATTATCTTGAAGTTTGATTTCTTCGGTACTTGGCATTCTTGTGAAATTACAGGATTCACCATCCCAAGCCACATAGATATCCCCATATTGCTTGGCGTCAGAAATCGCACCCTTAGCCCAGGAACCAGAGTTAACATAGGCGGCTTTGGAATTGGGCATGAGCAGATTCATAGGTACCATCGAAAATTGCAGTATGGCCCCGCCCTGTAAGAACAATACGCTGAAATCATCAGGGACTTCAAATACTTCTCTGCAGAGTTTCTCAGCTTGTTCGGCAACTTCCGTGAAGTGCTTGCCCCGGTGACTCATCTCAATCAGGGACATGCCAGAGTTTTGGTAGTTCACAAATTCCTGCTGGGCTTCCTCCAAGCATTCCAGGGGTAGGGTGCAAGGACCTGCACTAAAGTTATGTGACCGTTTATTCATTCAGTTTGTTTTGGATTTTTTTGGTTTGGGTGAAATAGTCATCAATTTACTTGGTTGATTAGTTTTCCGTTGATATAGGCTTCTACAATAGCTAGAACGCCATCCGCAACGGCTATCTGAGCTTGTTCGGTTGATGCGCCAATGTGATGGGTGCCATACACAGAAGGATGGGCAAAGACTTGCGATTTGAAAGTGTTTTCGCTCGCACCTGGTTCATTATTGTAGACATCAAGTCCAGCTCGGATACCTCGGCTATTCATGGCATCGACCAATGCTTCTTCATCAACCAAGTCTCCTCTTGACGTGTTGATCAGCATCGCACCCCGTTTCATTTTCGAGAGAAACTCCCGATTTACCATGCGGCGGGTCGTTTCTGTCGCTGGCATGTGGAGTGTAACGATGTCGCTGGTTTTAAGCAGTTCATCCTGTGTATCAAGCTGGATAATCCCAGAAGAGGTGATGCGGTTTTCGGCGTCAGGAGACCGACCGGGTTTACTCAGCGCATAGACCCCCATTGCGAAACCTCGGGCTCTCTCAGCAACAGCAAACCCAATCGCCCCCATACCTAATATGCCAAGCTTTTGCCCAGCGAGTCCTCGAGCGGTGGAATATTTCTTCTTGTTCCAGAGTCCTTGTTTTGCATCCATAACATTGCTGGGGATCTGCCGATCAATCGATAAGATTAATCCCATAACTAACTCGGCAACTGCTCTGGAGTTTGCCCCTGGAACGTTGCATACACTGATATCCAGTGATGATGCACATTCCTTGTCGATTGTATTGGTACCTGCGCCAGCACGAATTATCAGTTTTAGCTCTCTTGCCTGTTTTAGGGTATTTTCATCAATTCTGGTACTTCGTACGATCAGAATTTCATTGGTTTGAATAGCCTGCGGCAGTGAACCGCCATCCAGTTCTGGTTTGATGGTTAATTCATGTCCTGCTCTAACTAGGGACTCGGAATGACTTGCAGGAAAGCTGTCAGCAATAAGAATTTTCATACGAATACTGAATAAGGACTTTTATGTGTGATTCTGGATATTTTGAGTTTTCGAACCAAGGATCAAACTTTGCTCAAAACAACAGTCGATTTCGTAGGCGATGTAACTCGCGAATTTTAACAAAGAACGATACGGTATTTGATCAGAAATATGAAAGAAATCCAAACTCCCAAAATAGGTATATTAAAATTCATCGCGTTGCGTCAAGGTATGCAAGTGAGTGAATTATCGATAACTGCTATCAGGTTATAGATGTTCAGAAAGAATACCAAACATACGCCTTATCGGTTCAGCAGCTCCCCATAATAATTGATCTCCGACTGTGAAAACAGTCATCAATTTACTATTGAAAGAGGTTTTACGAATTCGGCCAACAGCGATCTCTAGAGAACCGCTGACTGCAACTGGAGTCAGAGATTGAAGTGTATTCTGTTTGTTATTTGGAATAACTTTCACCCACTGGTTAGCCTGTCCAATGATTTCAGTGAGTTCATCTGACCCAATGTCTTTCGATAATGCAATGGTAAATGCTTGGCTGTGGCAACGGAGTGTGCCTACTCTCACACAGGTGCTTTCAACAGGAATTGGGTTACTTTGCTTCCCTAAAATTTTGTTGGTTTCCGCGTGACCTTTCCATTCTTCGCGACCGGTTCCATTTTCAAGGTCTATGTCAATCCAGGGTAGAAGGTTGTTCGCTAGCGGATAACCAATAGTGCTTATGGTTAATGAATTTGTATTCAGTTGCTGGTTGATTCGGTTTTCTATGTCAAGAATCGAGCTATCTTGCAAGCGGAGCAGAGGGGAGGCATGCTGGTGAATTTCGCCCATTTGCACGAGTAGCTCGCGCATCTGTTGTGCTCCTCCACCAGAAATCGCTTGATAAGTCATTGCAGTGATCCAATCAACAAGATTTTCTTCGAATAGACCATGAAGAGCCATTAGCATCAGACTAACAGTGCAATTTCCTCCAATAAAATCTAGTTTTCCATCATGTAGACTTTGCTCAATAATGGAACGGTTTAGTGGATCCAAAACAATCGTCGAGTTTTCGTTCATGCGTAATGTGGATGCGGCATCTAGCCAATATCCCTGCCAACCCATATCACGAAGTGGAGTATGTATTTTTTGCGTGTAGTCTCCCCCCTGACAGCTGATGATGACATCCTGAGTGCTTAGGCATTCGAGATCCATAGCATCAGCCAAATGTGGCTGTGCGTTTGCGATTTTGGGACCACGAAGACCTGCCTGTGAAGTTGAATACAACACCAGTTTCTCGACATAATTCAAGTCTCCTTCTTTCTGCATGCGATCGAGAAGAACGGAACCAACCATGCCTCGCCATCCAACAAAGCCTACGCGTCTAATCATTGTTCAGGTGTTTGAAAATAAAATTGGGAGTAGAGTAGCACTTTCATATTTCGAATCTACTCACTCAAAAATAAAATAATTCGTTTCTGATATCCAGAAATTTGCAGATCGTAAACCCAGAAACACGAATTTCAGGGTATTGTATATACACACTCGAACAATTCAATACTTGCGGTGTTTCCCTCAGATATTATGGATATGAATTTTGTCGATTTTCAATCGAGACGACGATCCAGTACATTCTGTTAGCTTTAAAAATGACTAGCGAGGCGTAGCCCCAGACCGACAAGTCATGTCTTGATCTAATCTCGGATAGTGCTCCGGTGGAATTTTCAGCAATCGCAAGGAAGTTGTCATAACCGTAAACACGGTGGCGGGTTATCATTACTCAAATAAATTCAATCCAACCGAACCAAGACTGCCGTTCGCAGATGATGGATGGTCTGTCGTTTCATGATGATCATACCCGTAGATATACCGTGAAGGGGCAACGGGTGGTGGCTTTGGGGTTGAGTACCATGAGCGGATGCTATCCTTTGGATCAGGAGATATCAATCAGCAGTAAGGGACAGCAGATGGGATAGTGCTGGAGATAATATATCTCGACTATCTCGCTTGATCAATGAGGTAAGTCCGAAAAGAAGGAATCGGACACTCGAAGAGGTCATTCCCCATATCCTGTAATGCGCCTTGGCGCAATAAGTGATCGAAGAATGAATCAGCTTTCATCGAGGGTGGAAAACAATAGGTGTCGACATCCGACGCATGCAATACTTTCATTAATTTCTTGATTTCGGCACGACCGGGATTGCGCTCTAG
>JAPOUQ010000069.1 GCA_026708585.1 Gammaproteobacteria bacterium | reverse complement strand
CAAGGTGTCGACTAGGAGACTCTTGCCAAAACGACGGGGACGGGACAGGAAGTAGTACCTTCCCTCATCAACCATTCGCCGAATCAGAGGCGTTTTATCAACATAATAACAACCATCCTTTCGAAGATCAGCAAACGATTGATAACCGATCGGTAATTTATGGTGTTCTTTTTGAATTTCTACATTCATTATGCGATTCATCTTAACATAGTGAGAAGCAGTTATTTTTCCATTTCTTATTGAAATGGTTCCATTGTTGAGGTGAGCAGTTCTATCAAATATAAACAAAAGAAATGGGATATATCCGGTTTCAGTACATGAAAAGCATGATGCTAAACTTAGAGATTTAAAGGCTCTTGATTTATTTCAATTCCTACCCCTTGATCTGAATTTCATCTCTAATGCAAAGAGATACAAGCATCATCAAAATTAACCTCAATTGAAGCGAGATATTCAATGAATTGGTACTCTGCTCATGAAATCACCTGTCGCTACTTTCTGAATTGGGAAATCCTCCGTATTCGCTCTTCTCGAATACGTTTTTTTATCTCAGGCCCTATTGCTCTCTCAAGTCTATTGCTGGATTGAACTGTTGCCGCAATATCTGCCTGATCGACCGAAATTGCAATCTGCTGGTACTCATCTAACAACTCGAGATGTAGAGCATCGCTATTTTCATAGCCGGCTCGCCCACGGCTGTCAGCCAGACAGCACTGCTTGAATTTTTTGATCATTTCTGGCGATCGAAATGCGTTTATTTTTTCAAGAATCTTGAGTACCTTCCCGGGCTTCATCTTTGCGATTCGATGTGCCTCAAGGTGATGTCTGCACACCATCAGAGCAAATTGACGATAGCTGACTGGCACCTTTAACCGTTCACAAAGACCAGTAATCGGGGCCAGTCCGTTAATCTCATGCTTATGATGTGAAGGCAGTATGTCAGTTGGAGTAACTGCCTTGCCCAAATCATGCACTAGAACCGCAAATCGGGTCATTGGATCATTAGTGATTTTTTCTACTGCATCCAAGCACATCAAGATATGAATCCCTGTATCGATTTCTGGATGATATTTAGCTGTTTGCGGGATACCAAAGAGCTTATCGATTTCGGGCAAGAGACTTTTGAGTGCTTTGCAACGTTTGAGAGTGAGTATGAACTCGGCAATATTTGGTCCGGCGAGCGCATTGGCCAACTCTTGCCAAATACGTTCCGGGATCAGTGCATCGACCTCACCATTATCAACCATGTCTGACATCATTTTCAGTGTTTGGTTGGCCACCGAAAATCCTTGGCTACGAAATCGAGCTGCAAATCGCGCTGTCCTCAGAATTCGCACTGGGTCCTCTCTGAATGCTTCTGACACATGTCGAATGATCCGATTATTGATATCTGAAGCCCCACCAAATGGATCGATCAGATTTTCTTCTTTGTCCATGGCTATGGCGTTCATGGTCAGATCCCGTCTGCCCAAATCATCTTCGACACTAACTTTCGGATCACAATTGAAGACGAAGCCATGATAGCCACGACCGATTTTTCTTTCGGTTCTGGCCAAAGCATACTGTTCGTGGGTAGTCGGATGCAGAAATACCGGGAAGTCGCTACCAATCGGGCGAAACCCGAGTTCAACCATCTGTTCAGGAGAGGACCCTACAACCATCCAATCCCGATCACTCTCGACATCAAGACCCATTAGCCTGTCTCTGACAGCACCACCCACCAGATATACTTCAAGTTGTTCTTCAGGACGTCTCATTTCAAGGCTTGAGGACCTACGATTTTCCGGATCCGATTATCTCATTGATTCGCTACTTCGTGGTGTTGCTTTGTATACCTTCGGTAAGAAGCAGGAAATTTGTTGCTGTCCAAATATGGGGAGATCCAGGTAAAATGTGTACCACATAAAATCAGATAAATGCTAATTTCAAGCATAACGTGAATTGGGGAGTATTCAGGGCATTCAATAGTAACAATCAAAAACTTGGTTATCCAAAAATTGACATCCGGACCCTGATCACTATATACCATGAAGACTGAAGAATCGACAAAATTCGACTGCGTCAAGTTCATGCGCGAAACACGCAGGAAGATCCATGAGGAAATCAAAAATATGAGTGTCAGAGAACTGGATGAGTACTGGCGAAAGTTTAGGCAGACTGATCCTGTCTGACAACACTGGGTAGCCAGTCAGAATGCAAGTAAGCGGGAGACCCACGATTAAAGATTCTCTGAAATGTTCTGATCGTGAAAAATGAAATCGTTACTCTGCCTTATCCTAATCGTGCATAAAGACCACCTATCGGGTTATTGATTCGCTGGTGATTTTTCTAATGCATCCAAACATATCAAATCATGAATCCTGCTTTGATTTTCGGACAATATTTGGTCGTATAGGAGATAACGAAGATTCAACCAATTTCGAATGGCGAACTGTTGAGGCATTGCAGTACTGAGATCAAGTATAGTCACGGCAATATTCGGACCAGCAAGCACACTGGACAGAACTTAACCATTGAATGCTGTTATCAATCATCTGTACAGGAAAATTTCCTACAACCTCTAACCATCCTATTCTCGTCACATTTGACATCAATATCCATTAGCCTAACTCTGACTAAAGGAACCTACAAATTTACTTTGACTTCTTGTCGAGGGTTTATCATTTTTTATTCCCTTACCCATAAAAATTTGTATATAAAAAGTACACGAAATATTTCAATCACTACCGAACAGGGCAATTTTATGTTTAGCCTCAAATATTCAATTATAAATAAATAACACAAAAAGCTGGACTTTTGAATTTCAGTTTGTTACTCATGTTTCGGACTTCATTTTTGCCGAAATAATCAAATAAACTATTGAAATAAGTATAAA
>JAPOUQ010000021.1 GCA_026708585.1 Gammaproteobacteria bacterium | reverse complement strand
AATACCTTTGTGGACATTCGGTTATTAATCATTTAAACTCATATTAAGGATAAACTCATGGTGCTAGGCATTTGGCAGCACCGCAAACTCGGACTAGATCCAGTTTATCCAAATTTTCTCAATATTCGAAATAATCAGGGGAGAGGTTATCCATGAAGTTTTACCAAATAGTCATTAGCACTGCGATCGCCGCTTTCATCGCAGTTACCGGTGTTGTTTTTGCAGCTGAAAAACCAGGCGATGGCGTTACCGTACGACCCATTGAAGGTACGGTCTTAGAGGAGAGGTTTCAGAACCGCATTATCTACCGAGCTCTCGAAGAACTTGGCTATACGATTGGTGATCCCCAATCCGTTGAGTATCAAACGATTCACTTGGCACTTGGATCCGGAGATGGGGATTTTACGACCGTCCATTGGGATCCGTTGCATCTGGCATTTTATGAGGAAGCGGGTGGTGCAGCAGCGATGACTAAGGTTGGTAGCCTGATTAGTGGTGCCCTTCAGGGGTATTTGGTTGACAAGGCATCTTTCGATGCGGGAATCACCAATCTTGGGGATCTTAAAGATCCAAAGATCGCGGCCCGTTTTGATGCGGATGGTAATGGCACAGCTGACTTAGCCGGTTGTCCACCTGGCTGGGGTTGCGAGCGTGTCATCGAACATCATCTAAGCGAATTTGAACTGCGTGATACGGTCACTCACAATCAGGGGGCATACAATGCGGTCATTGCCGAAACCATCGCACGCATGCAGAGCGGTGAGTCTGTTATATATTATACATGGACTCCATACTGGGTTTCTGGCGTTCTGGTTCCCGGCGAGAATGTTGAATGGATTGAGGTACCATATTCTTCGCTACCCGATGGTCGCACTGATAATACAGTATATGGGGGTCGTGACCTAGGATTTGCGGTTAACGAATTACGTATTCTAGCAAATAACGATTTTCTAGAGGCCAACCCAGCCGCAGCAAAACTATTCGAATTGGCGGAAATCGACATCAATGACGTATCGGCCCAGAATAACCAAATGCAGAATGGTGAGGATTCGCTTGAAGCGATCGAAAGTCATGTTGAATCTTGGATCGAGGAGAATAAACAGGTATACGATGGTTGGATAGCCGCCGCACGGGAAGCCGCTGGCTAACCTAAACCAGGCAGAGATCTGCCCGATTTCGTTGCTCAACCGCAAGTCCGAGTGGACATAGCTTGGTTGTATATGTTTGGGGGTCGGGCATCTTGCCACTGTCTCCAGTCCAACATTCTCGACAGGTTTTGTCAGTAATAGCTATATCTTGATTAAGGGTTTGTTTTGTCTGGCGCTGTGAGTACTGTTGATAACCTATAAACATACCAAGCTACTATGAATGGGAATGGTCAAGTTAGTTGCTGGGGGTGGACTGCGAAGCATCAGGGCCTACAAGCAACTGGAATACACTACTGATGACGGTGATCGATGATGCTTTGTTAAGTATGGAATGTTGATAGGTTGATAACCCTTTTCAGGCTCGGATTGTCTCCGCTTGGTCCTACTTCAATTTAGGGTGGTCTAACAAGCATCGGTTAGACTCATAATCAGTACTGCTCTTCCGGTACGTTGACAATGAGTCCATCCATATCCTCGGTGATCTTGAGTTGACAACTTAGACGACTAGTTTCGTCCGCGTCTTCGACAAATTCCAGCATTTCCTCTTCTAGTACTTCTTTGGGTGGCAGACGGTCTACCCAGAAGGGGTCGATGTGTACATGGCAGGTTGCACAGCTACACGCACCGCCGCACTCGGCCAGTATACCCTGCAAGTTGTTGTTCTTGGCGACAATCATCACGCTCTCCCCAAGCAGGGCATCAAGGATATATTCGCTTCCATCGTAGAGTATGTAATGAATGGAAGGCATAATCTGAATGGAATGCTGCGTCCGGTTTGTTATAACTAGCCTTGGAGGATCAGTGCATGAAGTTGCTAGCTGTTTTGCCGAGCAAATCTACCATATTCATAAATTGGAACAGACTAACCAAGTGGAGAACGAAAACTTCGTCAAAGATATATTATTATGCGATTATAGTTGATTCAGAAAAGGTTATAAAATTGAAAACTTATTTTCGTCAAAACCAAAATAGATGATAGGGGAGATTCTTCTTATGTTCTGAAAAAATATGTCATAAATTTATCTTTGAAGAGAATCACTAGCGAGAGCGGAGATTTTCACCTGAATCGAAAACTATGGATGATTTTGTGAAACTGTTAGTGTTGGGTAAGAGGTGGGTCCATTATCAGAATTCTTACCTTATCAAGGCATAGACCGGTCTTTTGTTTGATGATGGGGGGATTACTACTTCGAACCACCAAACATTCCCTATACAAACATTCCCTATACAAATATTCTTTATTCCCTATCCTGTTCCTGTTTCATCTTGTGCAATTTGGTGTGTTTGTGCCGATTGCTTTCGCCATTTGGTTTTGTACGTTTCCAGTAGCTTTTGATAGTGGTAAGGGCCAACCCAACTGGGCCTCCCTGCCACCAATGACGGTAGCCTCGTTCGCGTCCCGATCGGGTGACCCCTTGGGTAATTCGGTCAAGTATGACTGCTAGGATCACGATTCCGAGACCGCCGACGATCGCCTTACCGGCATCCAGTCGCCCCATGGCGCGCAACACCTCGTTACCCAATCCCTTAACAGCGATCATAGAGGCAATCACCACCATCGACAGGGACAGCATGATTGTCTGATTAACGCCTGCCATGATAGTCGGCATGGCTAGCGGCAGTTCAACCTTAATCATGATCTGCGAGGGGCTGGCACCGAAAGCACGGGCTGCTTCGACGACACTCTGGTTGACTTGCCTTATCCCCAGAGAGGTGAGGCGGATAAGTGGTGGCACTGCAAAAACAATGGTTACGATGACCCCCGAAACATTGCCAATTCCCACCAGCATGACCACGGGAACCAAGTAGACAAAGGCAGGAATTGTCTGCATTGTGTCAAGCACAGGCCGGACCGCACCCTCAAAACGGTTGGATTTGGCTGCCAGAACCCCAAGTGGAAACCCGATTACCATGCACATGGCGACTGAAAATAATACGATGGCGAGCGTTGTCATAGCCAATGCCCAAGCCCCGGGGTCCAATAGTCCAAGTGCAACAAGAGAGATACAGACAATGATGGCCACGCGACGCCCTGAAAGTTGCCATGCCAGCAATGTTAGCAGAATGATCATGACTGTCGGAGGTACAGCCTGCAAAACGTTTTCAACGGAATTGATACTGTCGTTCAGAAAGTGCTTGATTGGCTGGATTGTGCCGCGATTTGCAGTAGCCCATTGCTTGATACCGTCTGCCCAGTCGGCGATACCGAGGTCAACATATTGAAAAGGGTCCAGCGGGCTGAATGTATTTTTTTCGTCCAACTACTCTGCTCCTACCACGTTATTTAGACGGCCTTGAATACCGCGGATCAGGGCCTTTTTTGTTACAATCCCGACATGGGTTCCATCTTTCTCAATCATCAGCGGTGCATCCGTGTCGATGGAGAGTTCGGCTAAGCGATCAAGAGTATCGTCTGGACATGCAGTTAACAGGTCAGATTTGTTTAAGGATTGTCCCGTCCTCGTCTCATAATCTGTCAACGATTCCATAATACGGGCTGCCGTAACAAGATGAAGTTTGGAAATGCCAGCCACGAAATCGGCTACATAGGCATCCTTGGGTTCCATCACGATTTGTTCGGGCGTCCCAACCTGGACTAGCATACCTTCTCGCATGATCGCGATGCGGTCTCCAATCCGGATCGCTTCATCTAGGTCGTGCGTAATAAACAGCGTGGTCTTTTTCATTTCTTTGGCCAGTTTCAGAAACTGATCCTGCAATTGTCTCCGAATCAATGGATCCAATGCCGAAAAAGGTTCGTCCATCAGCAGGAAGTGAGGGTCTGCCGCTATGGCCCTTGCTAGTCCGACACGCTGTTGCATGCCGCCAGACAGTTCATCTGGATATCGGTTCCCCCATCCGGCGAGCTCGACAATCTCGATGGCATTGTTGGCAATGTTGAATCGCTTTTTTCGATTATATCCGCGAACCTCGAGTGCAAAGGCTACGTTCTCGCGGACCGTGCGGTGGGGCATAAGTGCCATATTCTGAAACACCATGCCCATCTTTGACGCCCGCAAATCCCGAAGACCAGTAGGACTGAGGGTGCTAATGTTTTCCCCTTCTATCCAGACTTCACCAGCGGTCGGTTCGACCAAGCGGTTCAGGTGCCTGATCAGGGTGGATTTTCCAGACCCGGAAAGCCCCATGACACAGAAAATCTCCCCTTCGGAAACCGAAAACGACACATCCTGAACACCTACAATGCATCCGAATCTTTTCAAGATATTCTCCTTATTCAATCCTTCTGAGATGATGGCTGCCATAGCGCGATCTGAATCATCACCAAATATCTTCCAGAGATTCCGGCACTCGATCACTGGTTCGGTATCCTGTGGAAGTTGCTTATCGTACTTCAATATCCTAACTCCCTGTTCACGCGGTTAACCAAGTCAAGTCCATTTGCAAACCGTTGCAGATTGGAGAAGAACAAGTCCAGAGTCCGCGTAACATAACTGTCGCCGTCATCGGCAGACACATGTGGTGTGATGATCAGGTTTGGCATTGACCAGAGTCTAGAGTCTTGTTCAATTGGCTCGGGATTAAAGACATCTAGCACAGCACCCGCCAGTTTACCGGCTTCAAGCAAATCACAGAGTGCTTCATAATCCATCGCTGATTGCCGTCCGATATTAACGATGCCGCACGTGGGCTTGAGAACTCCCAGTCGCCGTCGGTCCATCATGCCATTGGTTTCCGGTGTGTCTGGCATAGCCAGAAAGAGGATGTCCGCATGCGGTAGAATCCTGTCGATTTGATCAACCGGAATGATCTTATCACAGCCTTTGACATCTCTACCACTCCGATTGACTCCGATAAGGCAGGGACCCAGTGGCTCAAGTTTCTGAATCACAGCACTACCGAGGCTGCCTGTGCCAATCACAACGATCGTTTTGCCGGCAATTGGAGTGCTGTAAAGCGAGTTGTACACTCGATTACTTTGGTTGGTAATGATGGCGGGGATGTGATTGTGTAGCATCAGAACCGCCATGAGCCCATATTCCCCTGCCTTGTCGGAATGTACGCCCTTGTTGTTGGTTAGTTCAACATTTGCCGGCAGCCATTTCAGTGGCAATAAGTGCTCAATACCTGCGCCGATGCAGTGAATCCAGCGCAGATTGAGTGCCCGCTGTGCAAGTCCCTTGGTTGGTAGGTTCCAGGTCAGCAGAATGTCAGTCTGGGTCATGGACGACCAGAAGTTATCCTCATCCCAGTCAAAGTACGGTTCCACCTTATCTATCAGATTCGGATATTTCTTTAAAGCTGAGCTGAACCGTTCCGGGTCGATCGTGAATACCTCTTCGCCCTCGGGTGTGTTCGGAAACGAACCGACTGCCCACCGGTTATTTTTTACATGAATGCGGAATTTGCTGTTGAATTCCTTGGTCATCGTTTCCTTTTACCTAGTTCCATCCAATCGGGTCAATCGAATGCATCGAAAACTCAGAATCATGTCAATCCCTCTTTCTCGAACTGTTTCAGTTTTGCGATGATATAGGTATCACGAATATCCAGAGGCTTATCTTCGGTAGCGAACTGCATCTCCATAACCACCTCTGTCACCTTCTTGAGGTATTTCCTGTCGTCCCCACCATTCTTCGGAAGATACAGGATCGTGTCTTGGCCATAGGTTCGAATAGCTCGGTCAGAGGCTTGCCAGGGTTGGGCTGGTTCCTCGCCTTGGGCGAGTTTCCGAATGAGTTTCCGGATTTTTCGTCGATACAGCGAAACACCCCGATCCGTCGGCATCAGGTTTTCCCCTTGGTGGGCGCTGATCGGTCCCATGCCTTCTACAGCTTCCGCATCCCCAGGTCTGCGTTGGCGCTCTTCATATGAGCGGTCTATGATCTCACCCTGTTCAATTAGTTCGCAGCCTTCCTGACTATTGTAATCATGTGGATCGCCTCTTTCGCCGAAATTGGCCCAGGCTAGAACCATAGTATTGTGATCATCCACAGGAACTACCCAACGAGTAAACGAACTACGCCCGAAATAATGCGCACGGGTACCATCTGCAGTGAAGGCCGACCCCGCCTGTGTGAAATTGGGAAGCACTAACTCATTGACACGTATCCACACTAGATCACCAATACGCCTCGTGTTGCTACCGAGAAATTGAAGGCCGCGTTCGAAAACACGCAACTCCCCGATCTCTTTCATCGCCTCAGAAAACTGGACCCCGCTGTTCAGGCTATGTAGAAAAGAGGTGTGCACTGGATCCATGATTGCATCTAGTACCTGAATCCAGTTGCAATGGTAGTCCGCTCGATAGGGGCGTCTAGTGATGTCAGGTGTTTCGAAAGAATCGTAGTGGGGAAAGTCGGGCATCCTGTCTGTGGGACCGAGGTAGGCAAAGATTAGGCCGGCATACTCTACAACGGGATAGGCTCCGAGACGAACTCTGGCGCGTAAGTCTGCGGCAGGCCCAGGCCCAGGTGCCTCCCCAGGAGTTTCGAGAATTTCGCCGTCCGGAGCGAATAGCCAACCGTGATAGCAACACCGGATGCCGTTTTCCTCGCAACGACCATAGGCCAGCGATGCTCGGCGGTGTGGACAATGCCGGTGAACCAGACCAATTTCCCCGGCTGTCGTGCGAAACAGGATTAGATCCTCACCCAGTACTCGAATTTCCGTGGGTAATTCACCCACTTCAGATGTCAGGGCGACAGGATGCCAGTAGCGTCGCAGTAACTCCCCAGCCTTCGTAGCAACCCCAGTCTCGGCGAGTTCATGGTCATAGTCAAGCACTCGGGTACAATCGTAGCCGGAATATCCACTTCGTTTGATATTCTGGCCAGATATCGTGGTCATTTCTGTCATTCGAACCCCTTTTCATCGTTGATAGCAAAGTAGAACTCTGAAAACTGTCCCAGTTTTTATGTGCCTTGAAAGCCCATATCATCCGCGGAGTCGTCTACCCCACTCTACCAAACAAAATTAACAAAAATTAACAACTTTTTCAAGTGTAGCGGTGATTTGCCAGAGATTCTCTCTAACTCGAATAAATCAATAGATAACAAGTTCAAGAGTTGTTAACCGTCAACGTCAGGATAAATTGAGTGATTAGAACGATTGCTAGAATTACCAATAGCACGTGTAGCATGTTCTTGTAAATTTCCTTACTGATATGGATGCCGATTTTCGTGCCAGCCCACAAACCGCACAAAGCTACTATTGCTGGTAACAGAGACTGGTAGATTAAGTTTAGATTTACCCAACCGGCCAAGCTTAAGATCACTAGCTGAGTAACCTTGCCGATCAAAAAACAGATGTTGAAGATCGGCAGAATTTTCGAACGTGCCATGGATTGATTCATAAAATAGATAATCAGTATTGCAACCATGACGTTCGTAATTCCCCCAGAGATGCCGGCAGTGAGTCCAAACCCACACATAATAGTTCTGTTGTGGTGGGGTAGCCATTCGGTATATTTCGAAGATCTTGTTCCGGTAAATAGATACAGAATGATTAACAGGGCGAGAGCCAGTCTGAATGGTGATGGATCCATGGTTGCAAGCATCCAGGCGCCGATGATGGAACCGGCAATAGCGCCCAGAAACATTGGTGCGTAGTCCTTGATGCTTCGCATTTGGTCGGTACCACTAGCAATGGTAGCGACATTAACAGCGACCGTTGGGAGCAGAGTCATTAATATAGCCAATCGAACATCCAGAAATACGGCAATCAATGGTGTTGAAACCATGGGAAACCCGATACCCAAGCTGCCATGCACGATGCCAGCAAAGAGCATGACACCGAGCAGGTAAAGGTAGATCAGAGATTCACTTGTGATGAGTTCCATAACTAGTGGATACTCATATCACGAATGCATATTCAGGATTGTGTAGGAATCCCTGAATCAATCGCAAACTGGATGTAGTTCTCTCGCATGGTTTTGCTGATAGGGCCTGCTACACCATTACCTATTGGAACGTTATCCACTGAAATTACTGGAAGAATCAGGGAGGCTGCACCGCTCAAAAATGCTTCCTCTGCCGAAAAGACTTCATCAAGGCAAAACGAACGTTCTTCAATCGAAATCTGATGTGTATTTTTCAGTTTCATAAGAGCATTTCGAGTAACCCCCGGTAGTATATCTCTACTAAGTGGGCGGGTAATTACGCATTGATCCCGATAAATGAAGAAACTGCTACTACCGCATTCTGTAATTGTGCCATCGGATTCAATCATTAGCGCTTCATCTGCTCCTTCATCCCGTGCATTTGATTTTGCTAGAACTTGTCCAAGCAAATTACAGGATTTGATATCGCGTCTCGCCCAACGGATATCAGGAACGGTTTTGAGTTTGGCCCCGCCTGGTAGTTTTGGATGCTGTAGCAAGGGTTTTTGTTGTGTGAACATGAATACTGTTGGAGTAAGATTCACTTCAACAAGAAAGTCCCGATCTGCAATTCCGCGACTCACCTGAATATAGACAACTCCTTCAGACAAATGGTTTCTCATAACCAACTCACGGAGTGATGCTAGCAGTTGCTTAGAACTTATGGGGCAGGGGATAGACAATGAATCCAGAGAGCGAATGAGTCTTGCGTAGTGATTATCAAAGTTGATAAAGCGGTTAGAAAGGACAGGCACCACATCATAAACAGCATCGCCGAAAAGTGTTCCTCGGTCGAATATCGAAATCTTTGCCTGACTCTCAGGCAGATACTCACCATTCAGATAGATAATGCGTTGTAAGGACATTCCTTACCTCGAATGTATGCGATTTAAACGATGTTGTATTCAGTTAACATGACACGCTCACGTTTGCTGACGTGTGAAAGCGAATCTTGAGCAACTTGTTGGCCAATTTCACTGGCATAGGCATCCAGAAAATCCTGTTGGCTGTCGAACCAGAGTTCGGACACAGCGTCCACTTCACCAGCCCCTTGTTCGGTTGAAAAATTAAATACTGCTTTGCGGATGTTGGGTAATTGACGGACTAGGGTTGCATGATGGTTTAGCCAGTGAGATTGAAACTCTTTAAACCCTAAGTCTTTTCGACGTTTCAGGACGATCATTGCTTTGAACATGGTTCTCTCCGGTGTTGATAGATGGATTTCTTATTTGCGCCGGTCATTTGAATCGGCTGCGGTATTTGTCGGGACCTCATTGTACCGAAGTTCGGGATTTTTCTATATAGTGTGAGAGCAGATCCGAATACATAATGTTCATCCGGTGTTCTACTTTTTTGCCGATTCCTATTTTGTGATCATAGGGTACTTGAAATCAGAAAAATATCCAACTACAGTCCTAGAAATCTAAAAATCGATTGTTGTGGTTTCCTGACATCAGGCACCTTTGGAAAAAGACAAGCAATGAACAGAAGGTATGCTGAATAATTTATGGAATTTCACGCTGGCGCCAGGTTGCCATGAGAAATTGACAGTGATCGTGGAAAAGATCCCCCCGCCAATGTGAGAGCCTGATAAAGGTATAGACTCAAACAATTGAAGTCGGAATGATGATTAGGGCGCACCGGCGCGGATTCCATCAGGGTTAAAGGGACAGGTTTCCTCACTCATAGGTCGGATATATGATTGCAACTCACTCTCCTCGAACTGAAAATTTTCATTGCAAAATTGGCGGATCCAATATGGGTGTCTATGACCTAGTTTGCCTGGTGATAACTATTTGTTATTTCGCTGTGTCCTGGAAAAGAAGCCATAAACCCACAGAGATGCTGTTTCTCAGGCAAATCCAGCTACTGCGACTGGTACTACTCCCAGTGATTTTTTTCGACCCCCGCAATATTGTCTAACTTCAACAAGGACGGATCAAGTCAGTTAATGTATCAGTTATATGTCAGTTATTTCATAGTAGAGGAGGTGGTTGGAACGCCTAGTTATGATCGTTTCTATTCCCCCATACCTTAACTCGATCCTCACCTGAATACAATAGGAGCAACCGAATTATCATGAAAATACCGGAGATGATCATGACATTGATTCGACACGGGATCAGTGATTTTAATATTGAAGGGCGTTTTCAAGGATCCGGTAATTTGGCCAAGTTATCAAAGAAGGGAATCGAACAGGCTTACCTAGTAGGCGATACGCTGCGTGATCATTTGATAGACAACATTTATACAAGTCCGCTTCTGCGTGCCAAACAAACCGCCGAGATTATCGCAAAGGTTATTGACCATCCCCATCCAATTCAGTTTGATGATCGTCTGCGAGAAGTAGACATTCCAGAATGGCAGGGGTTGAGATACTCGGAAATTCTTCAACGCAATCCCACCCTTCACAAAACGTTTTATGCAAGTCCAGAAAATTTTGAAATGTACTTGAACGGGATCTTGAGAAGGCCGCTCTTTGAGCTTTACCAAAGGGTATCTGGATTTATGCATGAGCAAATATCAAAATCGAATTCACGCATTCTTGTAGTCTCACACCTCGGTACCAATCAGGCCCTGATTAATGCTGCTCTGGGTCTATCAGACAGGGACCATCATCGTATCCAACAATCCCATTGTGCACTTAGTCGACTGGAATTTCGTGCCACCGGGGCTGCTGAATTAACCAAATTGAACAATACCAGACATTTGGGCCAGTCTCTACCAAAAATCAAATCACAAAAGACTGGGGTCAGGTTGATTTGTATCGGTTGTACAGATCGAAAAAATATGATGGATTTAGATTTCAATATTTCGCACTTTGAGGAGAGATGTATCTGGATCGAAAGTGGCTTTGATACCGAGGGAGTGGAATTCCCAGTTGAACCAGTTGTATTCAGGGAAAGTCTAGACGAGTTGGATCAATCACTAACTGAGCGGATCAATCGATTACGAAGAAACAGCAATAAATTACAGACTCTCTTAATAGTAGTACGCTCTGATTTTTTGACAAAAATCGCTGAATCACTTTTTGGGGTACCGCCGATATTTTTTTCGAGTGTGAAAAACTCGAGTAAATTTGTTATGATTATCCATGGTTCATCAGAGCATAAAAGACCGATTGTGCAGTTGCTCAATAATTCTATTGAGGGTTTTCTGAAGCAATAGGGTTGTCTGTATGAGATGCCCATTCTGTCCATGAACCGTCATACAGGCGATGCATTCCAAGCCCGCAAATTACTAGTGCCAGATTGATGACGGCTGCGCTCACGCCAGAGCCGCACGAAGTAATCAGTTTCTGGTCATCAACAATACCTAGATTCTCAAAAATTTGTTTGAGATCTTCAACTGATTTGAGTCTTCCATTTTCAAGTAACTCGGTAAAAGGTAGTGAGAGTGCACCGGGCATGTGTCCGCTTTTCAGTTCGGGTCGTGGTTCGAGTGACGAACCCGAGAATCGTCCAGCACTACGCGCATCAAGAATGACTGATTCGGCAGTTTCAAGATTATTTAATATGTCCTGCATAGACGCCACTTTGCCTGAATCAAAATCGACATTAAATGTTCCTATAGTGATGTCTGGTTCCCGTTCGCTGGTCGGGAAACTTTCAGCCAACCATGCGGGTAGTCCACCAGACAGCAAGCGGATTGACCTATGTCCAAAAACCCGAAACATCCACCATACTCTAGCCGCAGAGAACAATCCTTTACCGTCATATACGACTACTCGTGAGTGACTGGAAACTCCCAGTCTTTCAACAGCCTTAGCAAAATAGTCCGGCTTGGGTAGCATATGAGGTAAACCACTATCTGGATTGGAGATTTCATCAATATCGAAGAATCTAGCCGTTGGAATATGTCGAATTCGAAACTCGTCTTGTGGATTCCGATTTTCTGTAGGCAAGTACCAAGAGCCATCTAGTACTACAAGGTTGGGTTCTCCAATTCGCTTTGCTAACTCATTAGGAGTGATCAGTGGGAATTCTGTATGGTTCATCAAAATTTGGCGGTGTATAGATCTGATTTTTCTACAATGAAAATACCAGTTCAGAGAATCAATCAATTGGGGGGCTATTATTGCTGACTACTCATCTGATGCTTCGGTTCAAAATGTCCGAGTTGTCTTAAGTCTGTTGATCCTACATTACAACCGATTTGCTGCGTTTTTTTCGGCAAATCGGATCCAATATTTTCCTTGTCTCTCCTCCTGATCGTAACAGAAATCTCAAGCCTTGCGTCTCCGCCTCCGAGCAAGACTCCCCGGGTTGGTGAGACATCTGAGTAATCGCGTCCTCTAGCTAGTCGGATATGACGGTGGTCTACGACACTATTATTGGTTGGATCAAAGCCAATCCAACCGATTTCAGGAAGCCAGAATTCAGCCCAAGCATGGCTAGCACCTTGAGGGCTTTGCTCGCCAGGTACACCTTCTAGAAATAAATAGCCGGACACATAACGGCTGGGTATACCCCAAGAACGTGCTAGAGCAATCATGACATGACTGTAGTCCTGACATACTCCTTTCCCAGTGGTAAGAATTTGTTCAATGGATGAATCAACGCTAGTGCTATTCGGTTCATAGGTAAATACTTTATGCAGAGTGTTGCAGGCCTTACGTAAACTTTGAAGTGGGTCCTCTATCGATGAAAGATTGTGTTTTTCCGCTAAGTCTGCCAGTAATCGCGAGGGCTTGGTATATTTCCCATTGACTAGATAGTCCCAGAAAATGGTGCTATGTTGAATTTTTTGCAGACATTCCCAAGCATCTGGTCCAAGAGATTCCGGTAAATTTGGGGATATGGAGGTTTGTACCACTGAACGACTGTGAACAGTTGTGTTCATATGACTACGATGAATATTGAACAGATGATAACGATTTCCAAATGAGTCATTGCAGGGAATCGGTATGGTTATCGGGTCGATATTAATTTCAAACGAATGGAGTTGTTGGCTTTCTTCATGTAGAGGTTGTAAGTAAACTGTCATTACGCTTTCTGTAGCTGGTTCGCTATAAGTATAGACAGAATGATGATCAACGATGAAATACGGTTGTGAGGATGATGTCATGCTGGAGGTGTATCCTCTATTTCGTAAAAAAAGTAGTTTTGTTCTAAATCATGGTTTAGCAGCTGGCAGGCATGGTTAACACGATTAATAATGTCGAGAGTTTGTAAATCATCCTGTTTGTTTCGATTGGGCCATTGATCTTCAAATAGTGCTAGGGCATTTCGAATCTGAAGTCCGGGCCTGTTTTTCTGATCGGGGTGATTTGCTGTCAGTTCCGACAAAATATGCTGAATTTTCGTAAGTGCTGAATACGCTGATATTGCCAATTTTTCATCTGCGAATAGAAATTCGATTACTTGATGCGGATTGAACTTGATGGAATATTGATTTCTGAAAGCACTTCGTACTTCGCATATGCCCAATAGCGAACTCCAATTCCACTCACGATGCGCTTCAGAAGTAGGGAACAAATTAATATGGGACCGCAGTAAAGATGTTATATTAATGGTTCTTTCCTGAAAAATCCCGACCCTCAAAAAGAGCCATCCATGATCACGATACATAGTGCTGTCAGCAACTCCGTTAAAGGTTCTTACAGCTAGTGCAGCTTTGGTTAAAAAATCTTCGGGCTGAGTATTCCATATGTCCTGTAGGCGGACATCACGCATTTCAAGGTATGCAACATTGAGACAGGTCCACATCTCATAGGTGATATTGTTGCGAATTTGACGGGCGTTTTCTCTGGCTGTTGCCAAGCAACTCAATACCGCATCGGGGTTGTAGCTTTCAAAAACCAGATCGTCTGTGAGCGTGAATACATCAGCCAACATAAAATGTTCTTCATCCATGTTCTGGTCTAATTCCACGCTGACCGGTTGAGTCCCGAGTGTGGTATAAAGACGCTTCCAACCAGCATGGATGTCCTCGATGGGGCGGTCTTGTATCGCTCGCAATTGATCAATAATCAGTCGACTAACAAAACTGGCACGCTCCATATATCGTCCGATCCAGTATAGACCATAGGCGTTTCTTGAGAGCATAACTTAATCCATGACTACCCAGAAATCTTTGCCGCCGCCGCCCTGACTTGAGTTCACAACTAAAGAACCTTCAGTCAGTGCCACTCGACAAAACCCGCCTGGGACAATATTGCATTCTTTTGCTTGTAAAACAAAGGGGCGTAAATCAACGTGCCGAGGTGCTGCGCCATGTGGTGTAAGGCAGGGCATTCTGGAAAGGTCCAGAGTAGGTTGGGCAATAAAATTAGCCGGGTCGTTGCGTATTTCCCGAGCATATTCATCACGCGCTTCTGGAGTGGCATGTGGTCCAACGAGCATTCCATATCCTCCGGATTCGCCCACCATTTTGACCACTAACTTATCAAGATTATCCAGAGTATATTCGAGGCCATCAGGATTTCGGCAGAGATACGTTTCAACATTTGAGAGTATTGGTTCTTCAGCTAGATAATAACGAATTATATCAGGTACATAGGTATACACACTTTTATCGTCTGCTACACCAGTTCCAGGTGCATTGGCGATTGCTATGTTACCCAAACGGAAAGCGTGAAATAGCCCCGGAACTCCCAATTGGCTATCAGGCATGAAGGTAAGCGGGTCGATATACATATCGTCAACTCTGCGGTAGATCACATCCACGCGTTTCAAGCCACTGGTTGTTCGCATGTAGACAAATCCATTGTGAACAAGCAAATCCTGACCTTGGACGATTTCGACACCCATTTCACGAGCTAAAAACACATGCTCATAAAATGCTGAGTTGTAGACTCCTGGGGTTAATACTACCACGCAGGGATTGTCGGTATTGTATGGAGCAAGTTCATTCAGGGTTTGTCGTAACAATGCTCCGTATTGTTCAATGCTTTGCACTGAATATTGCCGAAACAACTGACGTAGATTCGATTTCACTGCTTTGCGGTTGGCGAGCATATAGGAGACACCTGAGGGAACTCGTAGATTATCTTCAAGTACTTTGAAGCCATCGGTATCGCGCACTAGATCAGTACCACAAATGGAAACATGAACTCCTTGGGGTAGACCGATACCACGCATTTCAGGACGGTATTGCGGACACCCGTAGATCATATCGATTGGAATGACGCCATCATTAAGAATTTTGGCATCGTTATAGATATCATGCAGAAACAGGTTAAGCGCTTTGAGTCTTTGTTTGAGTCCAGAGTCAATATGGTTCCAATCTTTCATACTGATCAGACGAGGAAGGCAGTCAATAGGAATAATTCTTTCTAACTTCGAGGTTTCGCTTGCGACTGAAAATGTGATGCCATCACGACGGAATGATTGTTCAACCTGAGATTGCATTTTGAGCAAGTTATCAGGTGGGATTTGATGAAGGGTTTTCCACAATAATTCACAATGTGGGTAGGGCTTACCATCTGATGAAAACATCTCGTCAAAGAACCGAGTATCAAGCGAATAATCATCAAATAGTCCTTTAACTGATTCAGTATTATTCTGATCCGTCCCATCGCTGGCAATATTCATGTCGGTACAATTTTTTGAATGTGATTACATTCTAAGAATTTGTATCGCTTGGTTCAATAGCTTTGAGCTGAAATTTTGAATAATGAGCGGGGTTCATCATTATGAAAGGTGGAGATAAAGGAAATCAGATCACTTCAGTTGGCTAGTCAATTTATCTCGGGCAGTTCTTAATTCGACCAGTCGCACGATGAAACTCGCTAAACACACGCTCGTCGGTCGACGTTGAAAGAGAGAAAATCAAAGCTGCCCTGGGCCGTGTTTTACGTTACTATCAGGAATTTTCTCAATACTGGCATGCAGTTTAATGATGTTGACGGCTGTTGTGAAAAGTGTCTGGCTATATGTCCGTTGAGCCGTGTGATACACTGTTACTTGGATTCGGCTGCACCGACTCTGCGATGACACTCGTATCAAGCACGATATAAATACTTCGTTGCATTTATCGGTTCCTAGTTTCTCACCATGTCCGAAAACGATATATCGATCCCGCGTAAAGATCACGATAATGTTGCCCTGTTTTTCTTAGGTTCGTGTGGCTTGATCCAATAATTCTCTGGCTATCGCCACCGTGCTAATATCCGTTAGCGGGCGAGAAACTTGATACGGAGATGGACTTCATCGGGGAAGTTGTGTACGGTCATATTTGCCATAATATTCTTCAATGAAGTGTGATGCGAGCACTGATGTCATAAGGGTTAATTACAAGCAAAATAGCAGGTGATATCAGCATGTGCCGCGATTTATTTGCGCAAACAGATAATTCGGTCAAAATTCGCGCTATGCAATTATGTTGTTTCGCTTAGAGATTTCGTTTCGGATCAAAGTAATGATTGCTTTCTCACAAAGTTCATCAGACTTGGAATGCCCGGCTCATAACACAGTAACGGATCTTCTCCTTTGACTTCATCATGAACGGTAATTTGCCAGATATAGCCGATATGTGACAATTTCCGGATATTTTCTTGAACTGTTTCATTGGACACCAATACTCCCTGTTTTTGCAAAGATAGCCCAACTAGCTTCTCCAATTTTTGTACAGGAATGGACTGATTGCCGGTTTCTGTGAAACTATTGCCGATATCGGTAGCCAACAGCATCAAATTCAACTTATTTAGTTCGTTGTAGCGTTGCTTGTAGATGTTCGCACATTTCGCAATCGCTGAATGCTCAGCCTCTAGAAGTTTTTCCATCGTCAATTGTTGTGATTCGGTTACTATGAGTCGGTTGGCAATGCAATCCCCCCATATCTGTATAAAGTAAGGGTAGTTATGGGCACGATGTACCACCTCTTCGACAACTCCTTTAACACAGGATACCTTGCATGATTGTAGTGGTATTTCGATCGCTAGCTGAGCGTCTTCAAGTGAAAGACGCCCCAATGGAAATACGTTACTTTTATCCCAAAAAGTCGCACTGGATTGATTTAATGTTGTTTCAAGGTCAGGAGTACCTGACAGTACCAGAAACAGCGGCCAGTCCTCTCCTCGGATATCTTGGCTGGCATTCAATAAAGCCATCCCAATATCTGGATTCAGCGTATGAGCTTCATCCATGATCATAATAAAGGGTTTTTTTTTGCACTTCTCCCTCAATAGGGCTTTAAGTGCAAGTGTTTCTTTAGGTCGACTCAAGCCTGTTTTTACTTGGGCGACTCCAATATTGGCTGAAGCTGATAAATTATCAAACACGGGCCTTACAATCTCCCGGGCTTTCGTCAAGAGACTCGTATCATTGCCTACGATCAGATCAATCAGCTCCCCCATGTCCTCAAATTCCGAGGGTGTAACCCAAAGAGTCTCTATTCTGTCGTCTGTTCTCTTCTGCAAATAGCGTAACATCGCAGTCTTGCCATTACCACGAGGTCCATAGACAATCATGTCACGGCCTATTTTCCGCTTCTCAATAAGTTTTTCCACCTGATCATTGAAGAAGGCTTGCTCTTCTAAACGCCCTGCCAAATAAGGTGGCTCTACACCTGTTCCCGGTTGAAACAGATTTTTCAGTCTTAGCTTGGATTCAATCATGCTTTTTCGGTTTCTTGACAGGATTCCCTAGGCTGACATCATTTCAAGATGTTTTCTTGTTTATTACAATGATACATTATTTCGGAATATGCCAGAAAGATCAGAATCGCGATAGGAAAGCAGGTCTTATTTGAGCACAATTCTTTTCTATTATTTCCATGGATATTGCCGTAATCGGGAGTAATCTCCTCATCAAAGGTTTATTGGGAGGCGTTCCTGATCTAGAGTAACAGGAACATTTTCATTTCACGGTTTACAAACATTCGTTCAATCTGTTAAATGCGGTGCATAGCTTACTAACTCATTTTTCAATCGTTCAAATACATGAGTCAGAAACAAAGAAGGACTATATGCTTGTCAACAAAGAGCATAGCAGTGAAAGTATGACAAAATCTGCGTAATTATTTACTATCAAGTAGGCGTTTCGATGGATAATATTCTGAGCAGTTCACTATATAGAGATTGATTCAAGAAAATCACAAGCTATGGAAAAACATATCAGTATCGTAGTACTCGGTTATGGTCCAATTGCTCGCTATGTTATCGATCAGATATCAGACGAACCGCGGATTCGAATTCTTGCATTGGTATCACGAAAATCCTCAATCCGAAAAGCGCAACAATTCGCTAATGACCAATTCCCTATCGTTACAACAATCAATGAAGTCAGCACAAAACCAGATATTGTTGTTGATTGCTCGGGGCATTCCGGTCTAACTGAACATGGGCCTGTAGCACTAAAGACAGGTATCAATGTGATTTCAATCTCAACCGGAGCACTTGCAAATCCAGGGTTTCTTGATCAGCTGGAAATAAATGCGAAGGCTGGAGAATCGACGATTAAGTTTCTCTCTGGTGCAGTTGGTGGAATTGACTGCTTGTTGGCTGCCAATATCGGAGGAATGGACGAAGTCCGATACGTGGGCAGAAAGCCACCACATGGCTGGACCGATTCATATGCCGAACAATTTTGTGATTTGGAAAACTTACAGCAACCGTTTGTGCACTTTGCCGGCACGGCTAGAGAGGCAGCAAGATTGTATCCAGCAAATGCCAACGTTGCTGCGACCATCGCGCTAGCAAGCATTGGACTTGATTATGTGACTGTAGAACTGATAGCAGACCCAGGTATATTGCGAAACATTCATCAAATCGAGGCGACCGGCAAATTTGGAACTATGAAATTCCATATCGAAGGCAATCCACTCGAAACCAACCCCAAATCATCAGCCTTGGCAGCAATGAGTATCGTCCAAGAACTTAGACAACAAATCAGTTCTTTGCGTTTTTAGCTCCTGAGAAACTGTGAACACAGTAATGACATGAACAGACCACGAATGCCTGATCTACCGTTTACCAAACAGATTGTTGTTTAAATCGATCGGCTGAAAAGGGCTCGATATCGATAGAAGGTTTTTCTCCTGCCACTATTTCGGAAACTAGTTTGCCAGTTATGCCGGCTAGGGTCAGCCCCAAATGTTGATGACCAAACGCATAGAAAGTGTTCGGAGATTTGATTGATGCGCCAATAACCGGCAAAGCATCGGGTAAAGTAGGTCTGAAACCGAGCCAGTCTGAATCAGGTTGCTCGTTCAAGCCAAACATCTGTTTGGCTTTATTTTCCATAAAAGCGATTCGCTCGGGATTTTTTGGTTTATTCAGTCCATCAATCTCTACTGTTCCCGCTATTCTCAAACCCATATCCAAGGGAACAGCATAAACAGCATACCTGTTCCAGCTAATTGGCCTTTCAATCAGGTTCTCGTTTCCTGAATATTGAATATGATAACCCCTCTCAGTTCCGAGTGGGATACGCTCAACATCGCACCCCTCAATTTTTGTCGAATGGGCTCCAGCACAAATCAACAAACGATTAGCACGCAGAAATTTTCTGCTTCGCATGAAGATTTTCATGCCATCTTCAGTATGAATCACACCTTGTGCCATCTCGTGGATATGTTGACCGCCTGAGGCCAGAAAATGGTCGAAATATTTTTTTACAAGTTTCTGAGGATGTTTGATATGTGTGATGTCTTCATAGAGTAACCCCCGATGGAATTTCAGTTTCAATGCGGGTTCAATCTCTTGAATTTCTGAAGTATTCAGATCACGAAATTTTGCGCCAAACTCAGCTCTAATCTGCTGTTTTGGCAAATCATCTTCGAACTCTGCTTGAGTCTCAAAAAGATTCAAAAAACCGGTATCCGCGAGTAATCCTCCTGCATCCGTCTGTTTGACGAGTGGTATGAAGCCTTCATTCGTGGCATTGAGTAAGCTAGCCAAATGTCGAGTTATAAGGTCAACTTTCGATTTTTTACAGTTTTTCAAGAACGAAAGGATCCAGGGTAAATGACTGAGTAAATGCCAAGGATCAATTCGGACTGGGCTATCCTGCTGAAAAATAAATCGAGTTGGTTGATTAAGAATAACGGGGTCGTTTACGGGAATACAAGCATAGGTAGCGATCGTGCATGCAGAACCAGATGTGGTACCTGATCCCGGATCATTCTCATCGATCAGTGTGACGTTGAATCCTTTGTTTTGAAGCCATAGTGCACAACTGACACCCACAATGCCAGCACCAACGACGGCCACATGAATGTTGTTCTTCAATTCAGGATACGTCGAGTGCTTTTTCCATGAGATCGGCAAAGCTGATGTATTTAAGCGCATTTTGGTGGGTAGACCGTAAAAACACACGTGGGGCAAAACCAGCTTTCAACGCTTCGGCGTAGCGTGGTGCACAGACACACCAACGATCACCATCCTTCAGACCCACAAATCCAAATTCGGGTCGGGGTGTGCTGAGGTCATTACCTTGCTCTTTACTGAATATGAGAAATTCATCAGTAACTTGAACACAGACTGTATGCGAACCAAAATCCTCTGGTCCTGTTTCACAACAACCATTTCGGGTGAATCCTGTAACAGGAGAGAGTGAACATGTCTCCAGTGCTTCTTGTAGGACGTTCAATTGATTTTTTGGCCAATTCATAAAAGTGTTTGTAAAATAGTTTTTTAACCGCTCCCCCAATTGGGTTCGAGTCATTTGGTAATTATTTCGAAATCAGTCGTGATTGCGATGTGGGCTAGTGTTGAATTTAACTATTCATAATCTTAACGAATCCGGGATTGTAAATATACGGATTTTCGATCAGCTCAACAGGTCAGAACTTCTCAACCCGAATGTCCAGCAGGTCTCGCTCTTTTTTGCCAAACACCATTCCGATTAAGTGAATCGGTTCCTTACGGCTTCGATACTTCTTGGCGTAGCCTTTTTCCCGAATCTGTGCAATCGCACTGTTGAGACCTGGTTCGGTTCCGGCTTTATTTTCAACCATCTTGAATTCCAACACAAATACCTATCTCTCATGCAAAAGCACCAGGTCCGAGCGACCATGTTTGGTTACTTCCTCTACTTTCAGATCAACTTCCGTGGTGCGAAAACAAAGATACAGCAAACTCGCATACCAGGCTTCATAATCTCCAAGATTGGCCTGGTCATACCAGGTATAAGGAAATTCCGAGAGCAAATCCTGTATCTTCTCCTTGAACATGGAAAAGTTGTTCTCGCCCAACGCCTGAACCAAATCCTCTCCGGTCGCTGCTACTTCCTTACCGCGCTTGGTCAAGTGCTCCGCTAGCCCAGCATTGAAACTTCTCTGTACTTCATAATTGGGATAGTCCATATGGTACAGAATGTTGTCCTTTTTTACTTCCTTTTCTTTGATGGTCAGATATCCAGATTGGAACAGCAAAGCTTCATGACTGAATTGATCCAGTTCGAAATTGGTCACAAGGTCGGCATCGACTACGCGGTTATCCAGTTGCATGGGACTGACCTGATTATCCTCGAATAACCGATATAGATAGCCCGGCTCTCCAGATTTGAACCAGTGAGCCCGAAATTCACATTTCTTAAATAGATGGAGAATATCGTGGGGATTGTAGAGTTTCTCATCACCCAACCAGTGGTAGCCGTTATACCAGATTCGAATCTTATCTCGGTCCAGCCCTTCCAGTTCCGGTGCAAACACGGTTTCCAAATCCTGATCCGTATATCCGCAAATCGACGCCAAGGGTGGATACAGGCTGATATCGTCGAGAATGTTTAGACCCGAAGAAAAACTGGTCTTAGAAAACATCGTGATGCCGGTCACAAACACAAAGCGGATGTGTTTTTGAGAACTCTTCAGGATGCTATAGATTTCTCTCAGACAATCCCGGTTTGCCCGAGCCTTCTCACCATCCTCCAGTACATCCAGAACCGGCTTGTCATATTCATCAACCAACACCACGACCTGACGGTCAGTCTTTTGATGCAGAAAGTACAAGACATTCTCCAGTCGCTTGGGAGCAGTACGCACCGCAGGAAAAGTTTTTAGGTCAAATTCTTGTTCAAATTTATAGAGTTGGTTGAGCACATGATTTTCCAGATGCTCTGGCGTACTGACTTTCCCATCCAAGGTCAGGCGAACAACAGGATACTGGACCGACCAGTCCCAGTGTGGGTGGATATCCAGGCCTTTAAACAGAGTTTCATTCCCTTCAAACAGTTCCTGTAAGGTATCGACCAGAAGACTCTTGCCGAAGCGACGAGGTCGAGAGAGAAAGTAGTATCTTCCCTCATTAATCATTTGCCGAATCAGAGGTGTTTTATCGACATAATAGCAACCCTCATGTCGAAGGTCAGAAAATGATTGATCGCCAATCGGTAACGGACGGCGGTTGGTCTGAATTTCTGTATTCATAATGCGATCATCTTACATACGCGAAGAAAGTCGCATTTTATTATTGAGATGGGTCAATGAATAGGGTTGAGCAGTTGTCTTTTATTAAGTATACCGGATTACAGTTCTTTGGATGATTTGGGAGTTCCAGAATTTAGATTGCTAAAGATAGCCAGTTATCAAGTAATTGGGCAGCCGCCCTCTGGGTATTCGCTCGATTGACCTCGATAGATTCAGCAAACTCATTAAATCCTTGTTTGCCCAGCAAATTGATGATTGTAGGAACGATATTCGGTATTGAAAGCCATCCTGACATAGTCGACTGACAGACTTCGGGATGAAATTGGACTGAATATGCACGATCACCAACGGCCATCGCATGATTTGAGCAGGCACTGCTATTCGCTAGAATCAATGCGTTTTCTGGGGGAGTTAAGACTTCAGCGGTATGCACGTTAGCCCAGAGTATGTCATGGGAAATTTTCTCGAATAGCTTGTGCTCAATACCCTCAGAAGTCGGTTGAATTGAGAATGAACCAATTTCAATATGTTTGCTTGGGATGACTTGACCACCAAGTGAATCAGCCAGTAATTGATGGCCTAAGCAAATTCCGAAAAAAGGCATATCTCGGTTAAACGCCTGACGAATGGCCTGTTTTTCTTGCGTTAACCAAGGGAATTTCTGCTCTTCCCAAACATTCATGCTTCCGCCCATCACCCATAATGCATCGAAATTTCGAATATTGGGAATTAGATCTCCATGATATAGATCAATTTCCTCAAAATGAATATTACGCTGAGAAGCATAGTCCCTGAAGATTCCCGGATTCTGGCAGGACATGTGCTTGAATACTAGAATTCTCAGATCATGAAGCATGTTTCAGCTCAAAGGTAAATTCCTTCTCTCCAGAGATCTCGCCTAAAGGATTGTAGTTGGACTCAGTAATTTGGACATCCTTTCCATTAAACAGCAAACAGGTCGTGGTCCGAGTTCCATAGTGATTACCGCGAATGAAGATCGGGGAGAAATAGGGTGCGGTACCGGATTTTGAAGAATGGCTGATAGGCAATGACTGATCCTGCATAAACTCGGTAAGAATTTGTGTGTTAATCTTGCCACCTTTATTGATCAAGTCCGTTAGCTTTTTGACCCCATGCGACACTTTTGGCCAAGCCTGATTCATCGGGCCATTGGATACACTATGATACCCATTCGTAAGTGGTGTGAATTCTTGCTCGCAATTACTGTAGGTGTACAGTTTTGAGTAATTTCCAAAAATCAGATTAAAAGGTCGGTATGTTTTCCCTTTATCTGTTAGATATCGTTGCGATTTGGAATATGGAGACTCGTCCATTAAGAACAAGCGAACCAATTCCCCACGGCTATGATATTGATGATCGGTGTATGATTTGTCTGGATAGTTGGTGATTGTACAAAAATATCCTGAACGTGTGAGTCCAAGCCAAGTACCACCTTCACGTAAATCCTTGCCTGCCAGAATATGTGGTTGTTCCTCCCAAAATCTCATACTTCTGGATGGTCTTTCATGGTACTCATCGCGGTTGGCGGCGATAATCAAGGGATACTCTGGATGCTGACCGATAGCCAGAAACACGATGCACATGAGGGCTTGGCAACAACGGAAAAAGAGAATGTGACTATATCAGAAAATTACCCTACCATTTTCTGGTTAATGATTAAC
>JAPOUQ010000010.1 GCA_026708585.1 Gammaproteobacteria bacterium | reverse complement strand
TTTATACTTATTTCAATAGTTTATTTGATTATTTCGGCAAAAATGAAGTCCGAAAGTTGAGTTTAAACAATTCGAATGAATTTTCTTAAATGATAATATTAAAATGAATTACAATTAATTACCAAGCAGTAATAATTCAAATTAATCACACTGCTATTTATATATCTAATAATGATTAGTTATTAATAAATTATATAATTATTATAAATAAATTAAATATTTATACATATCTGCTTACCCATAGATGATCCGTAATATTTTCAGATTAATTCAATATTTGTGAAGAATCTCACGCAATTTACCTGCAACCACATCGGGCTGATGACTAATCATCGAAACGTGACCAAGCCCTTCAATCTCATGGAATACTCCGTTCGGAGCTAAGTCAGAAACTACCTTACACATGGATGGGGCTGTTTGTATATCTTCTGAAAATCCAATCACTTCAAACGGTACAGGACAATCTTTTAACTGCTCACGGCAGTCAAAATCTAAGCAAGCCTCCCATTGTGAGATTAAATCTTCCGGATCTCGGTTCGCGAACCGATGCGTATAGCGCTCCTTGATCTCCTGCCAGAATTCTGAATTATGCAGAGCTTTGGCAGGAAATGCATAAACTGCATAATGTGGGGCAAGAAAATTTTCTGGAAGGCAAATACCAGCTTTACGCAAGTCAATTTCGGCTTGCATCCAATCCCGAGTAAAACCATCAATATAAGCCGCGGTGCCCATCGGTATAGCCACCTGAACGTTGTATGGGAAATCGATAGCAACTTGCTGGGTAATCAGCCCTCCTAGTGAGAGACCCGTCACAACAGCCTCACCCCCACAAAAATGATCAATAACTGCTGCACAATCTCTCGCAAAATCAGCGATAGACCATGGAGCTGGAGGACTGACTGTACTCCCAGCTCCCCGAGGATCATAGGAAATACATCGGAATGAATCTGACAATCTTGTAAACTGCTGTGAATATGCTTCAGCAGTTTGATCTCCGCCCGGTATGAACACTATATCAGGCCCATTCCCTTCCACAACAACACGCATACTGATCTCGTCATTAGACAGAGTATGCATTTGGGCTGTTTTACGAAATTCAGGAAATGCACTCACACCAAATTTCTCTTGATACTTTCGTTCCAATTTTTCTTGAAGGAGAAACCGGCACCATCCTTGGCCTTTATACTAGCATCAATTTCCCATGATGAATCCTTAGCCTTTACCAAAATAAAACATTCCAAATCTGCCACCCACTCTCCACGTTTGTAATGTTTTTTCCAATGAGCAGTTCCCGATGCCGTATTTGGATCGTCTGGATGTATCCGAAAGCTTTCATGACTGATCGAATGAGTTTCAATACCTGTGTGAAGATGTTTTTCACGTCCCTGATTACTGTATATGCTTATCTCTTCATTACCTGTAATTAAATCTATTGATCGACTTCGCATGTAGCTACCTTTATCCAGAATTTCCCGCTCAAGCGGTTTCGCTCCTTCAGGTTTTTGGAATGTATCGGATACTGGACTACCTTGCCAAATCGGCAAATCTATCCTTGTATTTCTGAGCCTCAAACTCGCACGCTCTCGAGAAGGCCAAACGATTGGCCAATAAGCATTGGATAATGCCAAGCGTAGGCGGTGACCTTTGGTTATGCGTTGTCCACAGGCATTTAACTTGATTTGGATATTTATCGGACTATTCGGAACCCTCCTCGGTTTTTGATGGCCATCGCGATGGGTTAAATTTAATACTCCATAACTTATTCGGGTTGCCCTACCCTGCTGATCTACATCAGATAGTACAGCAATCAGATTCGCTTGTTCTACATTACACTCGACATTGGTTGTTAATACTGGAAAACCAAGCATCTCTAGATCTTCTTTCAATGGCTTGGTATCAAAAAAAACCATATCGCTCTCTTTTCCTTGATCACCGGTTCCATCTTCTACAACCGAATAACCACACCAATTACCCGCAGTATGACCTGCTGTCTCAGGGGTTGATACTACAAAAGAACCACTTGAACACTTTTTGAGTGAATGTCCAACAGCAAATAAACTCTTTATTTTCTTTGGATTTTCCTTCCAGTCAGATACGCATGTCCAATGACCTGGACGAGTCTCGTAAAATGTTGATGGAGGTACAGAGTGTTGAATCCAGGCGCGAAGTTGAGGTTCATCCATGATTCCCGTATCGATTCCTTTCAGATGCTGATCCCACCACCGCAAACATTCCTGAAGAAAACCGATCCGTGGACCAGGTACAGCAAAATGTGGATATTTATGACCCCAAGGACCGATCAGTCCTTTTCGTGGGCAGCTTAGGTTTTCAAGCATTCGGAGAATCGCATTCGTGTACCCATCAGCCCAACCGCCGACTAGGTAAGTCGGTACCTCTATATCACTATACTTTTCACAAATAGAGCCGTGTGTGTAAAAATTATCTCGATATTGATGTTTAACCCAATCGATCAACCATAGCCCATTATTTTCAAGCCGGCTGAGCCACATCTCGCGCCATCTCTCACCTACGATCTTGGGATCAGGCGGTGTATGCACAATAGAAAATGCTGTCGCAGCCCAGGCCATTTTTTCAGTCAGCATCGCACCACCCATGAAATGTATGTCATCGGCATAACGATCATCTGTGGAACATAAAGAAATAACAGCACTCAGGGCTTTTGGCTGTCTTGCGGCTAGTTGAAGACCGTTAAATCCTCCCCAAGAAATACCAATCATGCCAACTTTGCCAGAACACCAAGGCTGATCCGATAGCCATTCAATTACCGACAAACAATCCTCTTGTTCCTGGAGTAAGTATTCACCTAGGCATATGCCTTCACTGTCACCAGTTCCTCTCATATCAACCCGAACACCAGCGTAACCGAATCCTGCAAAATAGGGATGGGTCAGATGATCTCGCTCGACAGTACCGTCCCGCTTGCGGTAGGGCAAATATTCCAAAATAGCCGGAACAGGATCAATGTCGGCATCAACCGGCAACCAGATTCGGCTAGCAAGCTTTGTTCCATCCGGCATCGGAATCCAAACGTTTTCAATTTCCCTTATCTCGCGGGGAAATTCCGTTCGAATCGATAAATCTGAAATCATGAAAACTCCTATTGTTAAGTAATAATATTGATGTACTCTACTAGCATCTAGGCGGAAGGTGGTTGAGTACCCGGCTGGAGAGGAGTATGACACGCAACACTTATCTGTCCTTGATTGGAGTGATAGGGAGTCTCCCTAGAACATCGTTTCTGAACCCACGGACAACGAGGGTGGAATTCGCAACCCTTAGGCCTATTGAGTAAAGAGGGAACTTCCGAATTTAATGAGATTCGTTTCCGCACTTTATCCGGATCGGGATTTGGTGTTGCACTCAAGAGCGTAGCAGTATAGGGATGAGCTGGAGCACGAAATATCTCTTCAGTTCTGCCCGTCTCTACAATCCGTCCGAGGTACATAACAGCCATACGGTCTGCAATATGGTGAACCACATGAAGATTATGTGAGATAAAAATCATAGTCAATCCCAACCGCTCTCGCAGATCATTGAGCAAATTCAGCACCTCTCCTTGTACTGATACATCGAGTCCAGCAGTTGGCTCATCGGCAATAACCAGTTGGGGATCCAAGGCAATAGCACGAGCAACCCCAACGCGCCTTGCCTGCCCACCCGAAAGTTGATGGGGATAACGATCCGCAAAATCACCAGATAACCCAACTAGAGAAAGAAGGCGATGAACTTCTTCTTTTAGGTCCCTTTTAATCTTATGAATAATAAAGGGTTCAGCAATCAAATCTCCTACTCTCATTCTTGGAGATAGAGAACCAACAGGATCCTGGAAAATCATTGACATATGGCGACGCAGTGACTTGATGGTATGGGTCCTTACGAGGTCAACTTTTTTATTCAGAAAGCGTACTTCACCTCCAGACGTCTTCTGCAACCCATTAATCGCGTGTGCCAATGTCGTCTTTCCCGAACCACTTTCTCCTACAATTGCATATATCTCGCCTGCTCTCAGGCTAAAACTGACCCTCGAAACCGCAACAATTGGACGCCGATAAAACCACGGTCCAACCCGAAATGTTACTTCCAGATCTCTTACTGTCAGAATCACTGCGACTTCCTATGACATCGAACGAAATGTCCATTGATCCCAAATTCTTCAGGTACAGTGGTACAGATATCTTCACAATATTGACAACGCGAACGAAAAATACAACCTTTATGGATTGCCTTTAGATCGGGGATTTCACCAGGAATTGTTGGTAGCTGCCTAGTTCGGGAAGTTTGATTCGCTGGATCACATTCCAATAAGCGTGCGGAATAGGGATGCCATGGGTCATGAAAAATTTGATGGGCAGTACCCCGCTCCAGCACCTCACCTGCATACATAACAATCACCTGATCGCAAAGCTCGGCGATCAGACCAAGGTGATGTGAAATGAATAAAATTGAACACTCAATCTGGGATTGCAACTCCTTAAGCAGATCAATGATTGCTACTTCAAGAGTTGCATCTAAGGCCGTAGTCGGCTCATCAGCAATCAGCAAAGCCGGTTCCATCATCATAGCCATGGCAATTGAAATTCTTTGCTTCATTCCTCCTGAAAACTCATGTGGATATCGTTTGAGGGCAGATTCTGGATCTGGAATACGAACACGTCGAAGCATTTCAATTGATTTCTCCTGTTTCTCCTTTCGTCTTAGTTTCGATCGATACTGAATATGCAACATCTGATCAGCTATCGACAAAACTGGATTTAAGGCACTCATAGGGTCTTGGAATACGGTGGAAATCCTTGATCCTCTCACCGTTTTCATTTGCGACAAATCAAATTTTGTTAGATCATGGCCTTCAAACTTGATAGTTCCAGCATCGATCTTTCCATTTTCTGGAAGTAGTCTCAAAATGCTATTGATTAACGTAGATTTTCCACAACCAGACTCACCAACTACTCCGACAATGCATCGCTTAGGTATATCGATCGATACATTCTTCAAAGCACGCAAAGTACTACCTTCTGTCGCAAAGGTAACGTTGAGATTCTGTATTTCAAGAACGTTCATACTCGTGTTTTCAGACGGGGGTCGAAGATATCACGTAAAGTTTCACCAAGAAATGTAAAACCCAAAGTAGTTAGAATAATCGGTACCCCACCAGCTATGGCGATCCATGGTGTATCACGGATTGCTGTAAACCCATCATTTAGTATCGCACCCCACGATGGTGTTGGTGGACGAACCCCCAAACCGAGAAAACTCATACCAGCTTCTATAGCAATCACAACCGGAATATCCATTGATGCCAAGATCAAAAGAGGACCGATTGAATTCGGTAATATGTGTATACATAAAACACGTGTGGTACTCGCTCCCATGCTTTGGGCCGATGCTACAAACTGAGAGGATTTCAATGCCAATGTCTGAGTGCGGATTATGCGTGCATACCCGGGTACATTCACTAGGATCACGACGATCATTACTGCGGTCAAGGATGGACCAAACAAGGTAACTAGAGCCAGTGCCAGCATCACAGTTGGATAACTCTTAATTGCATCAAAAGTTAAAATCATCAAATTATCGAGCCAGCGCGGTCCATAACCCGCAATCAGACCCAAGATGATTCCAATGATCAGAGAAACTGCGATTGCAATCAGTGCGACCGATAATGCAATCTGCCCCCCATGGAGGACTCGTGAGAAAAGATCTCGACCTAGTTGATCAGTCCCCAAAAAATGGACTAATGAAGGCTCTAAAAAACGATCTCTCGGTGAGATCCGTATGGGTTCATGGGCAGACAGTAGATCGGCAAATATTGCTCCAAAAATCATTCCTATCACTAGTATCAATCCGATAGCACCTAATGGTTCGGCAACGATACGCCGAAGTGTGAACAGGAATTTAGAAACGACTTCGGACACGGGGATCAAGATATCCGATTATAAGATCTGCGAACAGATTAATGATGATAAACAGAGCCGTAGTCACCAACACAGCACCGGAAACGAGTGGATAATTTCGTGTGAGAATTGCATCATAAACCAACTTACCTACACCCGGTCGTGCGAACACAATTTCGGCAAAGACAGCCGAAGAAAGCATCTGTCCGATACCAACACCTAATAATGTAACCGTGGGTAAAATCGCAATCGAAAGCGCATAACGATATGTGATTAGACGATCCGGCAAACCAAATGCACGAGCTGTTCGGATGTGCGAGGCTTCCAACACTTCTAACATTGAAGCCCGAACCATTCGTGCAATATAGCCCACCCATCCAAGTCCTACCGCTAAAGATGGGAGGATCAAATGCAATAACTGATCACCAAAGTCATTCGGATTCCCTGCTCCAATAGCAGGTAGCCACTGCAGATATACGGCAAATAGTAATAATGCATAGATTGCTATTACAAATGAAGGAACAGCGATCACAGCCACACTAAACACACCAATTATTCTATCGGTAAGCCCGCCGCGTCTTACGGCCGTCCAACATCCGAGTGGAATACCAAGAGCGATTGACCAGATCATTCCACCAGCTATTAAAGCTAGCGTCCATGGCAGTTGTTCCAGTACCACATGAGCAACCGGTCGATTTGATAGTATTTCATTTCCAAGATCGCCCTGCCAAGCATTAACAAAGAAATTCCAAAACTGTACCCAAACGGGCTGGTCAAGGCCCATTTTTACTAGTAGTGCTTCGCGCATAGCCTCTGTCGCTCGTGGACCTAGCGCAACCGAAGCAGGATCGCCTGGAATAAGATAGGTCATCACGAATAGCAGAAACATGGCTACCGACACGATAGCAATAGCCAATGCCAGCCGTTTGAGAGAATAAATCAGCATTAGAAAACGATCGAGTGACCCTTTTGGGTCACCCGATACCATCTAAGCAGGTTTAAATTCAGAAAATAGGGATTCTCCGTTCGGTTTCAGACCTGGTTCGATTGTATTTCGGTGAATGGCTCCAACCACCTCATGAGTAAGAAAAACATAACAGCCACTTTCATCCATCAAGTTCTGCATTTTCTTGTAAATCGCATCGCGTTTGGAAAAATCACTCTCAACTAGGCCCTGTTCATGCAACTCCTTGTATTCGGCATTATTGAAACGCTCCCAGTTCCAAACCCCAACCTGCTCGGGTGTGAACCATACCGTAGCCCAACTTGGATCCGGTTGCATCGAGAAACGACTGAGTACAAGTTGTAACTTGTTCCAATAATCACCATCTTTGGAGCCGAGACTCCAGAAGGTACCACTGTCATTCTGCTTAATTTCACAAACTATACCAACTTCAGATAAGTTCGCCTGAATAACTTGAGCAGCAGTCAAACGCTCAGACTGGTTCAGAATGTCTAGAGTGACCGAAAGATTGCTCACTCCTTCTTGATTAAGTAATGCTCGTGCCTTATCCGGATCATATTCATATGTCACCCCATCTCGACTACCCGGTAAGCCTGGCGCAATAATTCCATGGCCAACTGAAGCAGCACCATAATAAGCAGCATCCACAACACCCTGTCGGTCAATCGCGTGTTGAACTGCACGCCGAATATTTGGATTAGTGAAGGGTTCAACATCTTGATTGATACCTAACCACACATAAGCTAAAGAAGGCTTTTCAAGGACGACTGACCCAGCAGGCGGGTTCTCTTTCAGTCTTGGTATTGAGGATACCGATGTCCAAGTATAGTCTAAATCTCCAGCCTCGAAACCACGTTCAGCTGTAGCCGGATCCTCAATTGGAAGAATATGAATTTCCTCAAAACCCCCGGGTTCATGTGCCCAATCTGGATTACGTTTCAAAACGGTTTTTTGTTTTGGTTGCCAATCGGTCAAAATATATTGACCTGATTGAGCTACTGGTTGTGTAGTAATTTTGTCACCTAGCTCTTCCATGGCTCGCTTCGACAAGATACATGATGCTGGAGTTGGCAACGTTGTAGTCCACAGGGGTACAAATTTGTTTTTCAGGTGAATCAATCCCGATAGTTTGTCCTTAACTTCGACTTCTTTGAGGGCCGACCAATCGCCAGCATATGGACTTTCCATTTTGGGATCTGCAATACGCTCAATGGAAAATTTCACATCCTCAGCAGTCATTTGACCGTAGCCGTCGGTAAATCCGATATTGTCTTTCAACGTAAATGCGATCGTCACATCATCGAGTTGTTCAATTGAATCAACAGCGATGGATTTCCAGCCCCAAGTATCTCCCGCCTGCGGAATCACCATTGGTGCAAAGATCGAGCGAATGATGTCATCTTCCGGTAGTGCCAAGCGGAATGCTGGGTCAAGTATTTGCAGATCTGAATACGATCGTAAGGTAAGGACAGAACCATCTTGGGATAAAGCATATCGAGGTACAACCATTGTGGCCGCACCAAATGCACCTGCAGCGGCTAGAAATGACCGCCGCGTTATAGTATGTTTTTTAATCATGTTTCACCTAATTTCAGTTAATAAAGATAAATCGACAACCCATTTTCGGCCATTCGAATCGAAATTATATAGACTTCCAGCAGTTGAAGGTAGACACCAAGACCAATTAACCAGAAAATTACCCAAATGGAATAGTGCTTTGAGCAACTCTATGTGTCAATTATATGAAATCGGGGTAATGTTTTTTGAACGAAAGTCATATACTCACCTAAATGAAACGATTTGCAGTTGGACGATGAATCGTTGAAAACTCACAATTTTCCATGAAAAACAATAGCAATATCAAGCATTCTGAACATTGCTGGATCCATATGCCCGACGGTGTCCGCCTGTCTGCTCGCATCTGGTGGCCTCAAGAGTCAACACCTTGCCCGGCCATCCTCGAATATATTCCCTATCGGAAACGGGATATGGTGCGTTCAAGAGATGAACGTAATCACCCTTATTTCACCCAGTACGGTTATGTTTGTCTGCGCGTTGATATGCGAGGCTCAGGAGATAGCGAGGGCCAAATGCATGATATGTATACTGAGGATGAACAATCGGATACACGTTATCTCATCAACTGGATTGCAATTCAGAACTGGTGTAACGGAAGAGTAGGCATGTTTGGGACATCATGGGGAGGTACTGCAAGCCTGCAAGCTGCAGTTGATGCACCTGCTCCACTTAAAGCCGTAATCGCAAATTGTGCAACTATCGATCGATTTGAAGACGATATTCACTGGATGGGGGGAACATTGCTTTCGGATAGCTTTGAATGGGGAACGACTCTTCCCGTCATACTTAGCTCCCCACCTGATGTTTCAACTGTTGGCAAGCAATGGCAACAACAATGGCATGATCGTCTGAACAATCTTGCATTCCCTCTTAACCAATGGATCATGAATAATATCCGTGGGGATTACTGGAGAAATGGTTCTATCGCTTTCGACACAAAAAACCTTTCCTGCCCCGTATTAAGTATTGGTGGCTGGTCTGATCGATATTCCAATTCAGTCATGAAATTAAGCGAATTGAGACCGGATATTTGTTGGGGCATCGTTGGCCCATGGGGACATCACTACCCGGATCAGGGCGAACCCGGACCTGCGATTGGATTTCAACAACTCGCTCTCAAATGGTGGAATCATTGGCTAAGAGATCAAAACGATGAGATTACTAAATGGCCTGTACTTCGACTTTGGAAACGGGAATTTGATCCTCCCACTGACCGATTACTCATACGTAATGGAATCTGGATTGAAGCTCGGAACTGTAAGCCCATTAAAAACAAAATACTTTATTTAAAACCGGATTGCCTGACCAATGTTCAATCAGGCAACAGTATTTCATTAACAATTCCCAATGATCTATCTCATGGGGAATGTTCTGGAGATACGGGCTACTTTGGAAAAGTCGGAGGGTTGCCTCTTGATCAATCTGCGGATGATCAACGCTCACTTACTTTTGAATCGGAGCCACTTGATGAGAATCTGGATTTAATCGGTTATGCTGAGCTATTTTGCGACATTCTTCGGGACCAAAATGAGGCACAAATCGCATGTCGAATATGTGAGATAACACCCGATGGCTACTCTAATCTCGTGACCCGGCATGTGCTGAATCTCACACTCGACGAAACACTAGACAAGCCGCGAGAATTCGCGCCAAATCATCCTATTCATTATCGCATCAAACTACCTTCCACAGCCTATACCTTCTGCCAAGGGAATCGAATTCGACTTTCTCTTGGAACCTCGTACTGGCCTATCACTTGGCCAACAACGAAATCTGTATCCATCAATATAAAATTGTCAACGGCAAAATTAATTTTTCCTTCAATTCAATACCAATCGAGCTTATCAGTTCCATTTTCTCAACTGAAGAAGTTTCCAAAAACTCCGTCTTGGCAGAACAAATTCGAAGGTCAGCTGAGAAGAACAACTGCCCAGCTATCAGATGGGATTCTTGAATCTTCATGGTATCAACCTACCATGACAATATTTTTTGCAGAGATTGACGTTGGTATTTCAATTACTACCTCTGCTTATTTTCATGCTGATATCACTGAATCAAGAACCTTTACCTGTCAATTCACACACAACATCGAAATCTCTCGCTCCGATGGCACTGCAAGGGTTGATCATTCACTTATGGCCCAATCCAGCGAATCTGGAATGGAAATTCAATCGACCCTATCAGCCCATTGGAATTGCGACAGGATAACCACTAGAACCTGGCAGTTCCAATATCCTCCACCAACGTTCGATGAAGAATTTTCAGAGTGAATGATCACACATAAATATGGTTCAAGTTCAGGTTCACCATGGTTGTTTCATTCAACGAATTGGGCGAGTTCCAGTGGCAGATGACTTCGTTTTACGATCAACTTGAAATTTGGAAGGCCCTATCGATTGATTAGAAGAATATCAAAGCGCATTAGGGAGTTTGGGATTATAGGGTAATTTATCTCCAACTGAGAGTGTTACACATGTTGTCCAGCAAAATTCGAACAATCGTGAATGGAGCGAATTCCCTCAACCGGAGTATATTGACTTTCTACAAGAGATACGCCGGATTTGGTAGTTTAGATGGTAGCGGGGGCAGGATTTGAACCTGCGACCTTCGGGTTATGAGCCCGACGAGCTGCCAGACTGCTCCACCCCGCGTCAGATGCACTTTATTTTACCCTATAATCCAAAAGAATTTCAATCTTGATTTTATGAAATGGTCGGGTCAATTTGATTAACCTGAGGACCTTGAGCTGTATCTTCGATCGAATATCCTAATTTCAACAGATCATCCCGAATACGATCTGCGATTGACCAATCTTTTTGTTCGCGAGCTTTTTGACGTTCATCAACCAGTTGCTTGATTCTGTCAGGGATCTCGATTGCAACAGGGGGCTCCCATGCATCTAAAGATAAGCCAAGAACTGCATCGCAATGCTGAAGTGTCGCCTTTTTGACAGCATCTGTAATATCCGAGCGGCAAAACTCCCATATCAAGGCAAGTGCCTCAGTAGTATTCAGATCATTGCAAATTTTTTTCGTGAAGTTTTCGATAAATAATTGGTCAGGATCACCACCATCAGACCAAGAATAATATAGATTGCGTAATCGATCTAACGCTTTAGAGGAGGAAATCAGACTTTCCCAACGAAATTTCAAATCTGAGCGGTAATTGGCTGTTAAACACAAATATCGAAACGCAAGTGGATCAATACCTCGATCCATGAGTGTTTTTAATCGCAGAAATTCACCAGATGACTTAGCCATCTTTTCCTGATCGGTTTCTAGAAAATAACCATGCATCCAGAAATTAGCCGGATTTGTGCCATGACAAACTGAACATTGGGCAATTTCATTCGTATGATGAACTGGAATATGATCCTTACCACCACAATGAATATCAAATGTCGGGCCCAGATATTTTGCAGACATCGCCGAACACTCGATATGCCAGCCCGGAAATCCAGTACCCCAGGGACTTTTCCACTCCATCTGGCGATTCTTATCGGGTGGACTGAATTTCCAGAGTGCAAAGTCAGTTGGGCTATTTTTCTCTCCAATATCGACTCGCTCACCCGCACTCAAACCTGCTTTATCTAATCGTGCGAGATATCCATAATCCTGAAGGTTTGATGTATCGAAATAAATTCCATCTGTGGTTTTGTAGGTAAATCCCTTTTCTTCAATGACCTTGATATAGTCAATCTGCTCCTTTATATGATCAGTTGCTCGACACCACACATGCGGTTCGAGAATATTCAGCGCACGAATATCGGACTGAAATGCTTCGGTATAAATCTCAGCAATTTCCCAAGCTGATTTTCCAGTTCTTCGAGATCCTTTCTCAATTTTATCTTCACCTGTATCTGCATCCGAAGTTAAATGGCCAACATCGGTGATATTAACCACATGATAAACCTCATATCCATAGAATTCCAGAGTCCGCCTCAATACATCCTCGAATAAATAGGTCCTTAAATTTCCAATGTGCGCATAATCATAAACCGTTGGTCCACAAGCATAGATTCGTACTCGATTACCCTCGAGTGGTTCGAAATTACGCAATGTTCTTGAATAGCTGTCAAACAGTTGTAATGTCATAAGTCAACTTCGAATTCATAAGAATGAAAGCGCCTGATTTTTTAAACAGATCAACTTGATAATGTAATTGCGTAATTTTGAAAACAATTTTAAGCTTCCAAATATAGGGTTGGCGGAATATTTGCGTTACGTTTTTTTGGCGTTCAGCCAAATCCAATAATGATCGATAAGACACTTATGGGGGATAGTTTAATTTTATTCCGTTAACATGAAACTTGGCCAACCACTAATTTGACAACTACTCCTCCCCCCTAATTTCAGTTATGTAATTTGATAGATGTTTCTATCTGAATCTACATTCAGTGGGGTTAAAGTGAGTTTTTATATTCTCAAGACAGCCAACAAAGCATTGCAATGCTTACTCGCTTGAGATCAGTTCCTATAATAAATGGTATCTCTCCAAAAAAGTTAAAACATCTCCACACGAATATCCAGTAGGTTTCGATCTTCCTCTCCAAATACCATTCCAATCAAGTGAATGGGTTGATCAAGGTCTCGATACTTCTTGGCATAACCTTTTGCACGAGTCTGTGTAATGGCCTCTTCAAGACCTTTTTTCACTTTTCTTTTCATATTATTACCGCCTTTCACCATCTTGAATTCCAGCACGAACGCCTGATAACCGATTGGTAACGGACGACGTTCTATCTGAATTATTTTCATTCATGATGTGATTATACTAACATGGTTACAGAGAGTAATTTTCATTTTACTATTAACATGTATCTGCAAATCGAGGCGAATTATAAACTTAACTATTGAATTTGTAGCTATTTAGAAATCCCAATATATTTCTCAATTTCCATATGAAACAAATCAACAGAAATCAAAGATTTGCTGATCAATACATTACTGGAATTGATGAAAACCACCATGATCTACAAACACTATATCACTCAATTACTGATAACATACCAAATTGAAAATAATCGGTTACTAGCTCGGTAAAATGAAAGAAATTCTGTTTATTTCAGACTTGCATCTAAGCCAGGATTATCCTGACTCTCTCTCTCGATTCAAAGATTTTGCATCGAATCTATCCAATGAAGTTGAGCAAATCTTCATGCTTGGCGATGTTTTCGATTTTTGGATTGGAGATGATGGTGCAAAGGCTTTGGGGCATCACGAGATCGAAAGACTACTGCATAATATCTCTTCCTCCGGCATTGAATTGTTTTTTCTGCCGGGAAACCGAGATTTTCTTGTAGGCATGAATTTTGCACACAGGACAGGATGTAAGCTTCTACCGGATCCAAGCGTTCTCGAAATTGGTGGAGAGCGGGTTTATTTAACTCATGGCGATGCGCTTTGTACCGATGATATCGAACATCAGACCAATCGACACACCATGCTCTCGTCGAAATGGCGTGTTGCATTTCTCAACAAATCGATTGACGAACGCCTTGAGACAGCTATTGCATTGAGGAAAAAAAGTGAAAGTTCGAAAAGAAATAAGCCCTCGTACATAATGGATATCAATCAATCTTATCTGGAAAATGTTATGCGGGAGAAACAGGTTAGAACGGTTATTCATGGCCATACTCATCGGCCAGCAATTCACACGTTCAATTTAGATGGAATCGAAGCAAAACGCTATGTTCTTGGTGACTGGTATACCCAAAACAGTGTTCTAACATTCCGAAAAGGCGAATTTATTCTGGAATAATCTATTCCATTGAATGCGATTTAATGAACAACTTCTTGTATCTCAGTGAGTTCTGAGAAATCCAGTTCATTTCGTTGAGCCAATTTACTTGAGTCATTCCGATTGATATTCACTAAATCGAGATATTCTTCAGTAATGTCGTTCGTAACATAAGTTCCGCTGAAACAAGAGGTGTCAAATGTATCAATATGTGTACTACATTCCTTGACCGACATAACCAGATCATCCAGCTCCTGATAGATCAGTTTATCTGCTCCAACTTCGTTACATATTTCCTCAACCGCCCTGCCATTAGCAACCAACTCATTTCGGCACGGCATGTCTATGCCATAAACATTCGGATGACGAACTGGCGGGGCTGCCGAAGCTAGATACACTTTTCTAGCTCCCGCTTCTCGAGCCAAATCGACTAATTGACGAGAAGTCGTACCCCGTACAATCGAATCATCAACCAGCAATACGTTCTGATCCTTAAATTCTGAACTGATTGCATTTAGTTTTTGTCTGACAGATTTTTTTCGCTCAGAATGTCCGGGCATAATGAATGTCCGTCCAATATAACGGTTTTTTACAAAACCTTCACGGTAGGGTAGGCCCAAAACTTTCGCAACCTCTAGTGCAGAAGTTCTGCTGGTATCAGGCACCGGTATCACCACATTAATATCATGATTATTCCAGTTATTCTTGATATTATGACCCAATCGAATCCCCATGTTGATGCGAGTCTGATAGACGGATATGCCGTCGAGTATCGAGTCGGGTCGAGCGAGATAAACATACTCAAAAATGCAAGGAGTGCGGCGTGTTTCGCTCGCGCATATCGCAGTATGAACTGAACCATCCATACCAATGAAAATTACTTCACCAGGAGATAAGTCACGAACTAGGTTATACCCAGTAACATCCATAGCTACACTTTCTGAGGCAAACATATGAGATTCACCTTTGCGATCCAACCTAGTTCCATATGCCAATGGGCGTATCCCACATGGATCTCGAAACGCTACGATTCCAACACCAATGATCATTGCAATTGCCGCATAGGCACCGTGACAACGCTTCATTAAATCTGATACAGCCTTGAATATATCCTTAGGTTCAGCGCGCAATTTCGACATCTCAAGTGTTGACATTAACTCATTAGCAAAAATGTTCAGCAATATTTCGGAATCAGAAGCTGTATTTAATTGCCTTCGATCATGCAAAAAAAGCTCTCTTTCAAGAAATTTTGCATTGGTTAAATTACCGTTATGCCCAAGCGCGATACCATATGGTGAATTGACATAAAAAGGTTGAGCCTCTGCTCTTGAATCACTACCTGCCGTCGGGTAGCGGACATGCCCTATTCCCATTTTTCCCTTAAGCTGAGCCATGTGTCGAGCTCGAAATACATCCTTGACTAGCCCATTATCCTTTCGCAGAAAAATTCGTTTTCCGTTGCTAGTTGCCATTCCGGCAGCATCCTGTCCGCGATGCTGTATAAGAGTTAGACCATCATAAAGCGTCTGATTTACCGCTGATTGTCCTATGATCCCGACTAGACCACACATAACTAAGCTTTCATTCTTTTATACAAGTTGAGCTAAATTATCGGGGAGTAATCCCCGAATCAAGTCGATTACAGGCGAAAAATAACTAACCAATAGCGATGTTTTCCACCAAGGTTGAGATGCGAAATCCATGAAGGTACCGGCCATAATCATCAACGCGACAATTATAACCCCTCGGGCAATACCAAACAGCATGCCCAAATATCGATCGACACCAATTAAGGCAGCAAAGGCCAATAGATTATGCAGAAAATGACTGATAATTGATAACAACATGAGAACAATCACAAATATTCCTGCAAATGAAACAACAACACGAAAATCGGGCTGATCTAGATAAGATTCTAGATATCCTGCACCATATTCAGCAAATGACCAGGCAATATAGAGAGCTAACAACCATGATACCAGTGAAAAAAATTCACGGATAAAGCCTCGATAAAGTCCTACCAGTAACGAAACAATAACAATAATGATGATAGCAATATCAACGATGCTCAATACTGTAGACATGGGCTCTCATCAATTTGTGAAACAACTGCAAAATTTAAAATAGAAACTTCATGTTCAAGATATCCTTGATGAGTCTTAATTGATAAGCTCTGGATCCTCTTATGGTCTTGGTACATAGCCCTCTTGACCCGTTATATCTTTCAGGCTGATTGCTACTCTTTTTGCCTCCTCTTCAGTCGAATAAGGGCCAAGCCAAACTCTCACTGCCTGACCTGCTCCGGTTGTAACCTGTGTTCTTTTTGGGGTTAGATTATGCTCACCAAGTTTTTCTATCGCTAGTTGTTCATATCTCTTTTCAGCAAAGGTCCCAACCCGAACGGTCCAACCCTTTGTTGAAGTGGGACCAGAACCAATATTGCCCAAATCGGACTGCTCTGATTTGGAGGAAGCTTCTTGATGAAATAAAGAGTCGTCAGAAACATCCCCTGATTCTTTAGGTTTTTCTATCATCACTAGGGTTTCTGGAGGCTTTTGGATTGATTTAGGATCGTTTAAGCCTTCACTAATCTCCATATTGGGATTTAACGTATCCAAGATGGGTATAGCTATTTCAGGCGATTGTTCTTGCGATTTCGTCTCGGCTTCCTGCACCTCTCCTTTCACGATATTCGTTAGCCGAGTTAATGTTTGCTGTTCATCGGAATCAACAGATTTAACAGATTTAACAGGAGTTTTTGTTTCAGTAGGAATTACTGGATCTTGCAAAATCATAGGGATCAGTATCACCCCCATTAGTACTATGATTACTGCCCCAGTTAGACGATGCTTGAGTTGATACTGTATTGATGTGTTCACAAGAAATAATCGGACTAAACTCTTTATACAATCACCAAAGATTGAAGCACCTCAAATTTAGATCCTGCATCTTCAACCACCACGGCTTGTTGACGATTGTTGGGATATAACTTACAGTGAATTATAAACCGTTTGACCACTTTGAATTGTGTGGGAATTCGGATAAAACCAATAGAATGAGAAAAATAATTAAACATAACGGATTCAATTTCTATATACCATCCGAAGACTCGTTACTCATTCAAATAATTCAAGAATACTTCCCGCTACATGGAAGGATCCAAAAATCACAAGCCGATCTTTGGGTTTTGCAATACCCATTGCATGCCGATATGCTGTCTGGGGGTCATTATGACAAACCGTTTCAGAACCTCCTGAAATCTCTTTGAATTTAAGGTTCAGTTCAGTTGAGGATTGGCCGCGTTCACCAGAAATTCCAGTAAGGTGCCACCTGTCTACTTGAACCAACAAAGGACGGACAATATCTTCTAGGTCTTTGTCAGTCAAAACACCAAATATCGCAATTGTATGGCCTTGGACTTGATTCTGCATCAAAAATTCAGCAAGCACATTTACAGAGTCAAAATTATGAGCCACATCCAAGATCACTAGCGGTGATGTACACATAATTTGACATCGACCAGATAATGTAGACCGATGAATACCTGTAATTATTTCCGAGATCTGCAAATCCAGTCGCTCAGCCAATATAGCTAAAGCTGCAATGGCTCCAGCCATATTATCATGCTGATGAGTACCAATCTGGGGGGGCGAGATCGGTCCAACAGTATCCCATGCCCATTTGTATCGAAAACTGTTGCTATCCCAGATTAAAGCATCATTCTTATATCGAACGTCATAATCACATCCTACTGTTAGTAACTGAATAGATTTATCTCTTGCAAATGCTATTAGTGACTTCGGTATATTTCGATCAGAACAGATCGCTGTAACACCTTCACGCATGATTTCGGCTTTCTCAAGCGCTATAGTCTCACGGTCAATACCTAGCCAGGCTTGATGATCCAAACCAATGGATGTGATCACAGCAAGATCGCTATCAATTATGTTGACGGCGTCTAGTCTTCCTCCCATTCCCACTTCTAGAATCTGGATATCCAAAGCATTTTTTGCAAATAACCACAATGCCGACAATGTTGCATATTCAAAATATGTCAGTGGTATATCTCCAACAACTTTTTCTATCTCAGAAAAGGATTGACATATCTCATCACAGGTAGCTTCCTTACCATTGATTCTGATTCTTTCGTTAAATCGGACTAAATGCGGCGACGTATAGACACCAATTGATCGGGACTCTGAACAAAGAGCGGATTCCAAAAACCGAACCGTGGAACCTTTACCATTCGTTCCAGCAACAGTGATGGTTAACTTAGCCTTCGGTTTCCCCAACCTCGACCAGACCTCAGTGACTCTGTCGAGCGTCATGTCAATCGAACGATAATGACGGGTCTGAATATATTCAACCCATTGATTTAAATTGAAATCCTGAAATTGAATTCGAGAGTCCATTTCCCTCTTCATAGCAAAGAATATTTACGCTCAACAAGAGGGTAAAAAATAAACCAATCTACTGATGTTCTCGATTAAAATGATTGGGCACCTCTTCATAATTACGTATTCCGAATCCCAATTTGATTAACAGATTGGTTATTTCTATTCTCATGTTTCGTCGATCGATAATCATGTCAATCGCACCATGCTGTAATAAAAACTCTGAACGCTGAAATCCCTCTGGTAAACTTGCGCGGACCGTCTGGTCGATAACTCTGGGCCCAGCAAAACCAATCAAGGCGTTAGGTTCAGCAATAATCAAATCACCCAACATAGCAAGACTCGCCGATACACCCCCCATAGTCGGATTAGTCAATACTGAAATAAAGGGAATTTGTTTTTTAGCCAGTCGTGCAATAACTGCAGAAGTTTTAGACATTTGCAGTAACGAATACAAACCCTCTTGCATTCGAGCTCCCCCGCTAGAAGCAAAACACACTAAAGGTTGTTCTCTTTCAAGACTTGCCTCCGCTGCAAGTACGAATCGTTGACCAACCACCGTCCCCATTGAACCACCCATAAAGTTAAATTCAAAGGCTGATACTGTGATTGGTGTCCCGTGTAATGTACCAACTGCTACTTTGAGTGCTTCAGAACTATCCGAGGTCTTCTGTGCTTCAGCGAGACGATCCTTATAACGCTTCTGATCCTTAAATTTGAGAAAATCAACCGGCTTTAGATGTTCACCAAGCCATTCGATCGAATTCGCATCAAGCAAATGTTCAATTCGTTCCTTAGCACTGATTTGCATGTGATTATTGCATTTCGGACACACTTGGAGGCTCTTAATCAAATCCGAAACATAGAGCATCGTTTGGCATTTAGTGCAATTCGTCCATAATCCTTCTGGCACGCCTTTACGCTTACGTAATCGGAGAGCTGGATTGATTTTTGGTGGAATTATCTTATCAAACCAGTTCACTATCGATTACCGTTAATTTTAATTCTATTTTGCACCCCATACCTCTTTGCAAAATCGCTGGATTTTATCAGGATCCTTGTCTCCTTCAGTTTCTACTCCGGTACTGACATCAACACCATAAGGACGGACCCTTCTGATCGCATCGTTTATGTTTTTGTTGTTTAGTCCACCCGCTAAGATAACTGGGATGGTGCAATCAAATTTGACCATTTCCCAATTGAAGATATCACCTGTTCCCCCGTAATGATCGCCCCGATAAGCGTCCACCAACAACGCACTAGCATCATGATATTTATCTTGAATAGAACTTAAAGTGATCGGTTCACGCACTCGGACTGAGCGAATATAAGGAGCACCAAAACTGCGACAAAATTCGGCCGTTTCCTCTCCATGGAACTGCAGATAGTCCGGTTTAACCTGGTCGAGAATCAATCTCACAAAATCCCTTGTGGGATTCACCATCACAACAACACTATCGATAAAAAGTGGTTTTTGACGAGTAATTTGAGCGGCTTGATCAATCGATATATTCCGAATACTCGGCTTGTGAAACACTAAACCAAAAGCATCTGCTCCGGCATAAGCTGCCTGTAAAGCTGTCTCGACTGATTTGATGCCACAAATCTTGATACGGGTACGCATTCCAGAAAACTCTATTTGGCTGGTAAGTTTACCAGAATCGGCAGGCGGGCGGGATTTCTGGTAACTTGAACCTCACGTCATAACTCACTGATACAAAATATAGTCCTTCAGCTGGTGCCGTAATACCACCTTGTTTTCGATCTCGGGTTTCAAGAACAAGTTTTGACCATTCAGGCAACTCTTGTCCCTCTCCTACTCGCATCAATACCCCCATTATATTCCGTACCATATGCTGTAAAAAACCATTCGCTGAAACATCTAACCACACCCATTCACCTCGCCGATTCAGTTTGATGTCGAGAATAGTCCTCACCGGAGTTTTACTCTGACATCCAGCTGCGCGGAATGCACTAAAATCATGCTCACCCAGCAAATTGTTTGCTGCAGATTGCATGTGTGTAATGCTTAATTTTGGACGATGCCAAGTCACCAACCCATGCAAAAAGGCCGGTCGGTTGGCGCGATTTAAAATCACATAACGATAACATCTTTGAAGAGCGCTGAATCGGGCATGAAAATCCTCATCTACCATCAGGACCCAGATGATACAAATATCATCGGGCAAGTATCGATTTGCCCCCCTTATTAGGTCCCGCTCAGATCGCGCAGTTTTGATGTCAAAATGAATGATCTGACCGGTTGCGTGAACCCCCGTGTCAGTCCGACCGGATGTAACAACTTGAACCTTTTCATTAGCAACTAGGCTAATGGCCCTTTCCAGTTCACTTTGAATCGATAGGGCATGACTCTGTTTTTGCCATCCGCTATAATTTTTGCCATTGTATTCGATACACGCGGCAAATCGTGTTGGTTTTGATATCATTCGAAAATTTCTAAACCGAAATCCACCTTGCAAAACATTATCCAATCAATAAGATATTATCGACATACTCAATACAATTTTTGATTATCTGCGATAACTGCATTACGCTGCTATCCATATACTACTTTGGCTTGTTTCTGAAGATCAATCAAATGGAAGAAGTAACTGACCCTATTTGGGCTGAGTAGCGATGTTTCATGTGTGGATCTCAGCCGGTACTGAGCAGTTTTCTATCTAGACGTTTGCTTTGACAATAAACCCAATTTATTTTTTCAGAGTGTGGCGGGCAATCTATCATAATTTTTCAGTCCTAATCTCACAGCGAGGATAGTTACTAGAAAATTGTCACGAGATCATGATTTATAGAGGGGAACTTCGATTGGTAAAAGCTTGATCAAGCGTTCCAGGATCCATGTACTCAAGTTCACTGCCCATGGGCATTCCTCGTGCTAAACGAGTTATACGCACCGGACTCTCTGCTAGCAACTCATACAAAAAATCGCTGGTTGCCTGCCCTTCCAGCGTTAAATTGGTTGCAAGAATAACTTCCTCAATCTTATTATTTGAAATTAGAGTCAATAATTCCTTGATTGCCAATTGATCGGGGCCAATGTCATCCAATGGAGAAAGGTGCCCCATTAATACGAAATATTTGCCTCTATACACTCCAGCTTGTTCAATAGCTTCGAGATCTGCAGGTGTCTCTACTACACATAGAGAGTTCGAGTTGCGACTTGGGGACGCACAAATTTCACAGAGTTCTGTTTCACAGAAATTATTACATTGTCTGCAATGGTTAACTTGAACGAGTGCCTTACCAATCGCTTGCTCAATTTGCTTTGCACCTTTTCGGTCTCTCTCCAGCAGGTGAAATGCCATGCGTTGAGCAGTTTTCGGACCTACTCCCGGAAGACGTTTCAGGGCATTTTTGAGATCTTCAACAGATCTTGGATCAGGCATATCAAGATGTTCAAAGGGGATGAGGTTTGTGTCTAAGAGGCAAGATTTCCCTCACTACGCTATCTAGTAGATTGTTCGTCCTGCTATTTACTCTTTTGCTTGCAAGATCAAATTGTGCAAACAACCAGTTTATCCAATACCCCTCTATCATACGACAATGATTAAGCTGACATTCGATCCTTATTGCATCACGATCACAGACATAACAAAATAAACACCCGCTCGGTCAAAAATACTACTCGTTCCGTTTGCATTCCTTAGAACTGGCGAAAAACGACAAAGTTGTTTTACCTGTGGATTCATCTGAAATTTACAATGAAGGAATCTTAAACCCGGGGGGTAACATTCCGTTCGCAACGCCACCCAACTGACTCTTGGTTTCGTCCTCTACTCTTTTAATTGCATCATTGAATGCCGCTACAATTAGGTCCTCCAACACCTCTTTATCATCAGAAACTAGTTCATCCGATATTCTGATCCGTTGTACATCATGATTACAGGTCATTACGACTTCTACTAGTCCTGCACCAGAGCGACCGGTAACTTCAACTTCGTCAAGTTGCCGTTTGGCTTGATCCATTTTTTTCTGGAATTCCTGTGCCTGCTTAAAAATATCTCCAAAACCACCTTTCATAATTCTTTAACTCGCTATTTTTAAACCGTTTGATGCATATGAATTCTAATATAAGAACTAACGATTTGGGTTGATAACAATCGAATCTGACTCGATCTGACCATCAAATGTTGCAATTAGCTCTTGAACTATGGGATCATTCCGAAACTGTTCCTTTGCATGTATCAGTTGCTCTTTGTCGACACGCTGGTCTCGTTCTGAAATCGATTCCTTATCCAAAATCTGATTATCACCCGATTCCGGATGACTTAACTTAAATCGAATCGGAAAATTGAGTATCTTTTCACAGGCTTCCTCAACCTGTTTCAGTCTTTCATCTAGAAAATATGGATCTCCACTTCGAATCTGTATTTCCAAGGTATTCCCATCAACTGATTGTGGAATCATGCGTTTCAACATTTCTTTCAGAACGGCATTTACTTCTAAATCACTGATTAGTTCGCCCCATCTGGATTGATTAAGCAACTCCTTGATATCGTGTTTAGACCATTTTGATCTACTACCATTTAACGAATTGGAGACTTTTGTAGAACTTTCTTCCTCTGAATCTTGAATTGCTTCTTTGGTTCTTGTAGATGACGTAACTGCAGATTGAACTTGATTTGATGCATTTTCCGGACTGGAGTCAGTTCTGATCGACTCAGTTGAACCTGTTGGATTAAATGATGGTGATTCAGGATTCTTCAATCTTCCATCTGTCCTCGAAGGCAATTTCGATTCAGGCAGAAAAGCCAACATTCTGAGTACTGTCATCTCGAAGCCGCTGTAGGAATCAGGCGCAAAATCTATATCTCGCTTACCCGCAACACCAATTTGGTAAAGAAGTTGTAATGTCTCGGGATCCGAAATTTCTGCCAACGGAGCAATCATTTCGATATCAATATTCTTCCACCGGCTAGCATCTGGAGCAACCTGATAGAGTGCAGTGTTGTGAATTAACAAAAGCAGATCATCCAGAGCTGAAGAATAATCAATAGCCCGCTCAGTGAGTCTGGATATCGCATCCAATGATGTATTGGTTGCATTTTGAAGAATACTCTTTAAAAGATCGGAAATGATACTGTCATCAATCATTCCAAGCATTTCTCGAACTGCATCTCGTATCAAACTACCATTTGTATATGCAATCGCCTGATCAAGCAAGCTCAATGAATCCCGAACACTCCCATTACCACAGCGGGCAATCAGTTTAACAGCCACTGGATCGAATTCGATATCTTCGAGCGTTAGGATTTTTTCCAGTTGTTCTGTCAATTGCATAACACTCATTGATTTCAGATTGAACTGAATACATCGCGAAAGAATTGTCGCTGGCAACTTTTGAGGGTCGGTAGTTGCAAGCAAAAACTTGACATGCTCAGGGGGTTCTTCAAGCGTCTTCAACAACGCATTAAAACTATGTGTTGAAAGCATGTGTACTTCGTCGATCAGATAGATTTTGAAACGGCCTATACTCGGAGAGTACTGAACATTTTCTAGCAACTCTCGGGTATCATCAACCTTGGTTCTGGAAGCCGCATCAACCTCGATCAAATCGATGAAACTTCCATCATCAATTCCCAAACATGCATTACATTCGCAACATGGTTCCGATACTATCCCTGTTTCACAGTTCAGGGCCTTTGAAAAAATTCTAGCAAGTGTAGTCTTGCCAACTCCTCGAGTACCCGTAAATAGAAAACCGTGATGAATTCTCTGACTTGCCAATGCATGGGTTAATGCCGATACCACATGCTCTTGACCAATTACCTCTGAAAAATTCTTGGGACGCCACTTTCTGGCAAGAGCTTGATAACTCATCGGTTAAACCTAAAAAAAAGAAATTCAATAAATGTACGATATTGAGAAAGTATGATAAGTTGATTTTGGATAGTATCAACCGTTCGAATCATGAGTCAGTAATTGTAATATCCTAGTCGCAATTTCAATTAGGCACGAACTCTTCAACCCATCCGAAATGGTTCAGAATTTACAGGATCAGGACTCTCTTTCCTTGATTCTACCGATTGACTTAAACTGCATTTTTATATTTTGATTATCCTGATTCATGATTTGACGTAATCTCGCCTCAAAATTCATTGAGGCTGGTTGAAGTCCTGTTCATGAGCTATCCTCTTTTAAATAAATCGTAACTTCGTCGCTCTTTACACATCATAAAAATATTGAAAACAGAGGTGGCGGATCATATGCGCCTGATTCTGACACCCATGATTACTGCTGCGGCTGCTTCCTTCCGGACCTGACCGGGTTCACAGTTCACGTCATCAGAGAGACCCACAATCACCGCCATAAAAATTAGGAACTATTATCCTACAATTTTATGCATTTCATCCGTTTTTTGGAATAGCCGATTGCATCAGAACTCACCAATTTGCTGGGGCTAGGGTAAATCCCAAAGAAATAGTTCTTTGTTCAGGTCTCCAAATGAGAAATTCTCAAACTAACAATCTAGGGTGTGCTCTCGCTCCCAAGCAGTAAGTGTACGAGAAAAATCGTTCCAATCAGCTAGTTTTAACTTGCAATAAGCATCAATAATCTCGTCGCCAAGTTGGGCTCTCAAGTCCTTGCTGTTTTGGGTTAGGCGAATTGCATCAAGCAAATTAAGCGGGAGTTTCTTGAGCCCTTTCGCTTTATGAGCTTCTTGGTACATATTGATGTCGAGACGTTTACCCGGCTCACGTTCATTCATTATTCCATCCATGCCTGATGCCAGAATTCCGGCCTGAAGGAGATATGGGTTTGTTGCCCCATCCATTAGACGCAATTCAAATCTTCCAGCATCGGGTATCCGAATCATATGAGTACGGTTGTTACCACCATAACTAACCGCATTGGGAGACCATGATGCTCCCGAGAGAGTAGTAGATGCATTAATCCGCTTATAACTATTAACGGTTGGATTGAAAATCGAACATAGCGACTGAACATTGTGGATGATCCCTCCAAGAAATGAATAGGCTAAAGCAGAAAGACCCATTTCTTCTTTGCTGTCCAGAAATAGGTTCTTTTTTCCATCCACACTCCATAGAGACACATGTGCATGGCATCCGTTACCCGTTAAGTTGATGAACGGTTTGGGCATGAAAGTTGCTCGTAACCCATGGTTCTCGGCAATCTGTTTGACCATATATTTAAAGAAGACGTGACGATCGGCTGTTTTTAGGCAATCGTCATAGTCCCAATTCATCTCAAACTGTCCATTCGCATCTTCATGATCATTTTGGTAGGGACCCCAGCCTAGTGAAATCATGCAGTCACAGATTTCACTAATCACTTCATAGCGACGCATCAGTGCAGCTTGGTCATAGCATGGCTTTGACTGGATATCGCGGGAATCAGCAATGGCTGCCCCATCTGAATTGACTAAAAAATACTCGCACTCAACTCCTGTCTTTAGTTGGTACCCCTGTTTGGCTGCGCTTGCAATTTGATTCTTCAGTGCCACACGAGGCGAAGCCTGAATTTCTTTTCCATCAATATAGAGATCGCTAGCTAACCAACCTACTTCCGGTTTCCAAGGAAGTTGAATCAAGCTATCCGGATCCGGGATTGCAAACATGTCACCATCAGCAGGGCTCATGTCGAGCCATGCAGCAAATCCTGCAAATCCAGCACCATCCTTTTGCATCTCGCTAATGGCTCTTGCTGGAACTAACTTGGATCGGAGTACTCCAAATAAATCTACAAAACTAATTAGAAAGTACTTGATGCCTGATTGTTTGGCCTCTGTCGCAAGATCAATACTCATTCTTTTACCTATACATTTGTCGACAAACTCGAATAATGAAACATTTGATCATTCGAGCCTGTTTATTGTGTGCTTTCAAATCCCGGAATCCAATTTGTCCCAGCTAATGGTACTCTGGCCATAGCCGAGGATTCAACGGTTAGGGCTACAAGATCCTCGCGCTCCAAATTTCGCACATTGGTTTTGCCTGCAGCGCGGGCGAGGGTCTGTAATTCAAGCGTCATAACTCGAAGGTAGTTTGCAACTCTTCTTCCTGCTATATCAGGATCAAGCAGTTTGCCTAAATCTGGATTCTGAGTTGAAATACCAGTCGGATCTTGACCGTCCTGATAGTCATCATAAAAACCTGCGCTCGTACCAAGTTCGTTATACTTATCCTCATATTCAGGTGAATTATCGCCCATTGCGATTAGCGCAGCTGTTCCAATCGAAACCGCATCGGCACCAAGTGCTAGAGCTTTAGCTACATCTGCCCCAGAACGAATTCCACCAGAAACAATCAACTGAACTTTGCGATGCATCCCCAGATCTTTTAGTGCATCAACTGCAATCCGAACCGCTGGCAATGTAGGAATGCCAACATGCTCGATAAAAACATCTTGAGTAGCCGCAGTACCTCCTTGCATACCATCCACCACTACTACATCTGCTCCAGCCTTAACTGCCAGCTGCACATCAAAAAATGTTCGGGTTGCCCCAACTTTAATGTAGATCGGTACCATCCAGTCGGTAATTTCCCTAAGTTCTTGAACCTTGATCTCAAGGTCATCAGGACCTGTCCAGTCTGGATGCCTGCATGCACTCCGCTGATCGATACCTTTTGGTAAGTCACGCATTTCAGCAACCCGATCACTGATTTTTTGTCCTAGTAACATCCCCCCACCGCCCGGTTTAGCACCCTGACCAACAACCACCTCAATAGCATCAGCTTTTCTCAAGTCAACTGGATTCATACCATAACGGGAAGGCAGGTATTGGTAGACTAGCAATCTGGAATGCTGCCGTTCTTCGGGAGTCATCCCCCCATCACCTGTAGTGGTACTTGTTCCGACTTCGGTTGCTCCACGTGCTAATCCCTCCTTAGCCTGTGCCGATAAAGCTCCAAAGCTCATACCTGCAATGGTAATTGGGGTTTCAATAACTAATGGTTTTTCTGCGAAACGATCTCCCAAGGTAACCTGCGTATCACATTTTTCCCGATAACCTTCAAGAGGATAACGCGACATGCTTGCTCCAAGTAAAAGCAAATCATCAAAAGTCGGCAACCTTCTTTTCGCACCGAATCCTCGAATGTCATAAATTCCTTCTCGAGCAGCTCTTTGTATTTCCCGGATTACCGGTCGTGAAAAGGTTGCAGATTCTACAAGCCAGCTTTGGTCGACATTGTTCTTCATGGTTCTTGCAATCAATAGAGCCTCGCATTGTCAACATCAAAATTATATAAGCGTCGAGCAGACCCATAACGCTTGAATTCTGTTGCAGAATGGTTAAATTGTGCTCTATCTAATAATTCTTTTAGTTCTTCGAGATGCTCTTTCTCTATGGGCTTTTCAATGCAATCTGTTCCAAGACTAGCCACCTTGCCCCGGACATAAATTCGGGCTTCATATATTGAATCACCCATCGATTCTGCGGCATCACCACAAACTACCAGTCTGCCAGTTTGAGCCATGAATGCACTCATATGGCCTATGGAACCCCCGACAATGATATCCATCCCTTTCAGTGAAATACCACATCTTGAAGATGCATTACCTTCAACAACCAATAACCCGCCATGTGCAGTTGCACCGCAATATTGAGAAGCATTCCCCCGAACATGAACCATGCCAGACATCATATTTTCAGCTAGTCCGGGCCCAGCATTTCCATTGACCGTGATTTCAGCATGCTGATTCATGGCAGCACAATAATATCCAACATGCCCATTAACCATAACTTGACTGTGCTGCAATGCTCCTACAGCAACATTGTGACTACCCGAAGGATTCTCAACTTCAATCACTGACTCTTTCGAGTGTGGGCTATGCAAAAACCGATTGAGATCACGAATACCCTGTTCCGTCAGATCAAATTTCATGATTCACGCTCCCAACTGTAAATCGTTGCAGGGTTTGGTTCCCAAACCTTGGCTTTTTTATTACCTGGGAGTTGTGCAATGGATCGGTACTCAGAGGACATCGCAACCCAATCATCTGTCTCAGCAAGCACTGCCGGCTTGCAAGCAATCGGATCCCTAAGCACCGCAAAGCCATTTTTGGTTCCAATTGCAAAGGTATAGAATCCATCAAGATCAACAAGTGCAGCCTCCAGGGCTTCTTTCAGGGATGCTCCCTGTTTCAACCTCCAAGTCAGATACCCAGCTGCTACTTCACTGTCATTATCAGTTTGGAATCGGATACCTTCGGCACTGAGTTTCTCTCTTAGCTGATTGTGGTTCGATAATGAACCGTTATGAACCAGACACAAATCCATTCCAGTGCTAAATGGGTGGGAATGTTCTGTTGTTACTCTACTTTCAGTTGCCATACGGGTATGTCCTAATGCATGAGTTCCAGCCATATTTTGCAGACTGAAAGAGTCTATAACTTTGTTAGGATGCCCCTTTTCTTTGAATATTTCGATAAACCTACCGTTACTGGTCATGCGGATTGTATCCAGATTTCTGTCAATCCATTCTGTAGCTGTATCCCCATCTACCGAAAGTGAGACTACCGCATGTGATGCAATTAGTGAAATTTTCGCAGTAGCGTCAAGACCCTCTGTGATTTTTTTTTCAATGACCAGCCAGTCGGTTTCTTGATCACCTTGAAGAGTAACCTTGATTGATTCTTCATCTACCGGATCTCGGTAGATGGCGACTCCTGCACTATCCGGACCGCGGTCTGCCATTTGAGCTAGCATTGCAGATAGCAGCGAACCAAGACTGGACTGCAGTTCTGGTTTTTTTGTATATAATCCGACAATTCCACACATCGGGACAAAATTGAGTTATGCCAATAGTTAGAAAGAAGTTCTAGCCCAATAAGTGTAAACGAAATAACACTATCATGCAACTATTTTTACTGTTAGGAAACAAATCTAAACCTATTTTCGGCCTACAATTACCGCTAGAAATATTATTGGCAGGCAAATCAATTCTTCCGGCCCATGCGGAGAATTCGGGTCGAAATAGAGTGAATCTCCTTGCTTTAGCCGATAAAGTTTATTTGCATGACGATAGACCACCTCTCCTTCCAACATGTATATGAATTCAACGCCTTCATGTTGGAACATCGGAAAGATTTCTGATTTCTCAGTCAACGTAATTAGGTAAGGTTCAACTCGGGGTGAGTTGTCGCTTGAATGATGTCCGAGTAACTGATACTGGTGTCCTGCTCTCGTTCCCTGACGCTCGATTGTTAACCCATGTCCAGCTCTCACAACGGTCGCCTCGTGAATTTCCTCATACATTCGGAAGAAAGATGTTACTGGCACATTGAGTGCTTTCGATAAGGCATTCAAGGTTGCGAGTGAAGGTGATGTGAGACCATTTTCAACTTTGGAGAGCATACTAACAGACAAACCTGCTTGTCGAGCGAGGTCAGCAACTGTAATCTCTTGACGGATTCTGAAATCTCGAATCTGTCGACCAATAGCAAGTTCAAGACTATTCTCGGGTGACTTAGTGAACTGTTCTGACTCGCTCATTTCATCTTTATGTGTATATTCTGAATGAATCATAACACTTGAACCATGTTCTGCAAGTGTAACAAAGCATGAATGAACAAGATATGACTGTTATTCAGGTCGAGAGCTCATGGAAAAGGCGAAACCTACTTTTTCTTCATTACCCAATTCAAATTCAGAACCAGGCATTAATCGTTCGGTAAGGTCCTATAAGACTGCAAAAAGCATTTGTCTAAGCTGACCGTTGGTGATGCTCGGTAGTGGACAATTATCATGTAGACGATAAACTGTTTGAAGAATCACTGTGGGTAGTGGATACTTTCAGAATGTTCTGATCGGTCATCATCACTGCCCCATCTAATGCCTGCCGAAAAGGTCCATGTACCTGGTCACTATCAATTTCCTATTGCATAACCAACTTAAAGATACATCAACTTCTGAATATTGAGGATTCAAACATTTTTTCAGTAATTCATTTCGAAAAATAACTATGTATATCCAGAATAACTACAACGCATCTTGGAGTGATTTGATGCAATAATATAGAGGTTAAAGAGCAATACGCCTCTATTGCCTGAATTCTTTTTGATCCATCCAATCTTTGGGAGACAATAGCGATATCAATAAATTTTTGCATAACCTGAGAAGATTCGAAAACTCAATCTAACTTTTTGAAAACAAATATTCTTCAATGCAAATTGTTATGGAAATGAAATTATGACTTTTTCAATCGTCGGACATTGTGAGAAGACCGGCATGCTGGGGGTTGCTATTACCACCTCAAGTATCTGTGTAGGAGCGCGATGCCCTCACGCTCGATCCGGTGTCGGCGCTGTATCAACACAAAATATAACCGACCCATCCTTGGCTCCTGAACTGCTTGATCGTCTCGAGTCCGGAATGACTCCTGAGCAATCAATCGCTGATCTCATACAAATCACCGATAACCAAGAATATCGACAGCTCTTAGTTGTTGACTATCAAGGAAATAGTGCTTGCCATACTGGAGATAAAATATTAGGCATCCATGCTGAATCCAAGGGATCTCACTGCTATGCTGCGGGAAATCTTTTGGCAAACAATTGTGTTCCAAAAGCCATGACTGACAGGTTTGAAACTCTTTCAGATCTTCATCTTGGAGATCGATTGATGAGTTCGCTTGAAATAGGTTTGAACAAAGGAGGAGAGATGGGTGATGTCCACTCGGCAGCATTGCTGATCGTCGATCAGCAGCCCTTCCCGCTTATCGATCTCCGGGTTGATTGGGCGGATGCTGAAACCGTCTCTCAATTGAAAACACTCTGGCATACTTACCGACCACAAATACAAGATTATTTGACAAGAGCTGTCAACCCTTCTGAAGCTCCCACCTATGGAGTGCCTGGTGATGAATAAATCTGGCAAAAATGAGACTCAAACGTACTTGGCACTAATCTACAAAAAAAACCGAAACTTCATTAACGATTCGATTGTTCCTAAATAACTGCGAAATCTTAATCTCAACTTTAGATTTATTGTTGTTTTCTACTCTTAAACACAGTTCAATCATAATCGCACTCTTAATTATCATGGAATAATTTCATTTCTTCTTTATCGGGTCCGATCATTCCTTCTAGCACCACCCTTTTGCCCTGCTCACTGTGGATTTCATTTTTTAGAATCTAAGAAAAGACACTTACCATTCGATCAGTTAATACAACACGATGAATCAGAAATTATTTCTTGAAGGAATGAGTCATGCCGCATGCACTGTATCGGTTTTGACGACTGATGGACCTAATGGACGAGGTGGAATCACAATAAGTGCTATGACCTCGGTCTCTGCAGATCCACCGACTCTCTTAGTCTGCGTCCATCATCTGAGTCCAACTTGCGAAAAAATAATTAAGAATGGTGTCTTTTGCGTGAATGTATTGAGTGAAGACCAATCACGAATTTCCGATATTTTTGCCGGTCGGGTTCATACTCCGGACGAGGACAAGTTCAGTTGTGATAATTGGATCACTCGAAGTACAGGAGCACCAAATTTAGCAAATGCCTTAATTGCCTTTGACTGCAAAGTCAAAAGTTATAACCAAGTCGGTACACACTATATATTCGTTGCACAACCAGAAGAAATTAATATCCGTAAACACGGAAATGTCTTAATATATGCCAATCGGGCCTATGGCTTTACCCGCAACCTCGATGAATTTGTTGCTGAAAAACAAACGAATGAGGATACTGAGGTTATATATGTAGCCTGCTTTGCTACGATTGGACCATTTTTTATACCTCGTCTTGTTCGAACCTTCCTTGAAAAAATACCCGATACAGCATTTCAATTTTTTGAAGGCAGTGAGCACGAAATAGAACAGGTTCATCGCACCTCACCTTTTGACTTGATCTTGATGTATGACTCGCCCGCAATTTCTGGAAGCAACAAAACAACTCTGGCCACAGTCAACCCCCATATTTTGCTACCCTCCGGACACCCACTATGCAAGCACCATGAAATATCACTTCATGATCTGACCGAATTGCCCATGATATTGCTTGATATCACACCAAGTCGAAACTACTTTACATCTCTCTTTCATGAATACAATCTGAAACCAACAATACGTTTTCGCTCTCCATCTTTCGAAACGGTAAGAGGTATGGTTGCGAATGGATTGGGCTATAGCATTCTGGTCTCAAGACCCGCTAGCAGTATGAGTTACGATGGAAGTGCTTTAGTTACACGTCCAATCAAAGAATATATCTCCCCAGCCGAATTGGTGATGCGACACAATGACTCAGACAAGATTTCACATCGACTCAATCGATTTGTCGAGCATACTAAGGATTTCTTCGATGTTTGGACTTTCTGATTTCAGAAAAAATAGCATGCAGATACATCGAAATGTGATTCACATGTGATCGGTTCAAGTAATATTACGAGATATATATCCCAAAACGACTTTGTCTCTCTGACAGTGAGAACCCCTAGTTAATAACTTAGAATTCAAATTATACCCATGCTAGAACGACCGCAATTTATCGATTTTAAAAATGGAGAAAAAGTAAAACCGACCTTTTCAAAGGAGGAAATGTCAAATCGCTTAACTAAGCTTCGCGCACTTATGACTGAGCAGAACCTTGATGTGGCACTCTTTACCTCAATTCACAACATTAATTATTATGCTGACTTTGTCTATTGCTCTTTTGGCCGCCCCTATGGACTAGTGATAACGCATGATTCTCACACCTCAGTGAGTGCCAATATCGATGGTGGACAACCTTGGCGCCAGAGTTTCGATGACAATATCGTTTATACAGACTGGCAACGTGACAATTACTTTCGAGCCCTGCAAAAATTGATCAAGGGCAATGTACGAATCGGAATTGAATTTGACCATATCACCCTCGAACGTCGAGATAAATTATCCCAATTCTTCCCAAAAGCCGAGTTTGTCGATATTGGTATTCCTACCATGAAGCTCCGCATGATCAAATCAGCGGAAGAGCATGCTTTAATCCGTCAAGGTGCTCGCATATCGGATATTGGAGGGGCTGCTTGTGTCGAGGCAATTGGTGAGGGAGTTCCTGAGTATGAAGTGGCCCTGCATTCAACACAAGCCATGGTACGAGCGATTGCCAATACCTACCCGCATACTGAATTGATGGATACCTGGACCTGGTTTCAATCCGGCCTCAATACTGATGGAGCGCACAACCCAGTAACTTCCCGGCGAATCGAAAAAGGTGATATTCTCAGCCTTAACTGTTTTTCAATGATCTCCGGCTATTATCAGGCTCTGGAGCGAACATTATTCTATCATTCAGCCACAGAAAGAGAACTTGAACTATGGGAGATCAACTGCGTAGTCCATAGAAAGGGACTCACTCTCATCAAGCCGGGGGTCAAGTGCTCAGAAATTGCTGCAGAACTCAATGAAATTTTCCTCAAATACGACCTGCTTCAATATCGAACCTTCGGTTATGGCCACTCCTTTGGTTCCCTTAGCCATTACTATGGACGAGAAGCCGATCTTGAGCTACGTGAAGATATCGAAACTGTTCTGAAGCCGGGTATGGTGGTTTCGATCGAACCAATGATTAGCTTACCTGAAGGCATGGATGGTGCTGGTGGATATCGAGAACATGATATTTTGATCATCAACCAAGATGGCGCTGAAAATATCACACATTTTCCATTTGGACCCGAGCACAATGTCATTCGGTAAAAAATACAACAACTGAAGTTGAAGGAGTTATGCATCAAGTTTTCTCGTGCTATCACTCAAACCATCGACTGGTGAGAAGACGATACAGCCAAAGAAGTGAAGGTTATTGGGTAAGTTGATGAACCAGCTTGGACAAGAAGATATCACAGCGCTCCAATTCGGAGCGCTGAATGTATTCATTAGCTTTATGACCTTGTTCCATAGAACCCGGACCGCAAACAACTGCCGGTACCGATAATCGAGAACTAATAATACCAGCCTCTGTACCAAAATCAATTCCGATAATTTCTTGTTTGTCTAGTAGATCACTTACATAGTTGATGATTTCAGCATCTCGTTCTAACTGAAGTGCAGGATATTGATTGAAAACTTCAATACATATATTAGCATCTTCAAACTCATGCCGGTATTGATTTGCTATGGTCTCAGCCGCATTCACTAAACTCTTTCGTAAGAGTTCCGAATCATCTGCCTCAAGATTTCGAATTTCAAATTTGAACTCACAATAATTAGGAATGATGTTGAGAGCCGTACCCCCTTGGATAGTACCAACATGCAAAGTGCTGTGTGGCACTCGAAATTCCTCTTGCAATTTCCCGGATGATAAGTCGTTGTGTAACTTTCGAATTTCAGCAATCATGTCACAAGCAAGATAAATAGCATTCAATCCCTCATTGGTCAGAGCTGAATGTGCTGATGACCCATAGCAACGACAAGTCATGCCGACCTTGCCTTTATGAGCAATTCCAATCTGCATGGAAGTGGGTTCTCCAACAATACAAAATTTAGGCCTTGCGTAATCAACCTCCAAAACATCCAACATTCTACGAATTCCGATACAGCCAATTTCCTCATCATAAGAAAATACCAGATGTATCGGCACATTGAGTTTTGCGATAACTGCTTGGGGTACCATAGCCAAAACACAGGCGAGAAAACCCTTCATGTCAGTCGTTCCACGACCGTATAATCGATCACCTTGTCGTGACAGGTTGAAGGGATCAACAGTCCAGTCCTGTCCTTCAACAGGAACAACATCTGTATGCCCAGATAACAATATCCCTCCTAGCTTTTCCGGTCCTATCGAGGCATATAGATTGAATTTGGTTTTTTCAACATTGGAAACCAGAACACTGTCAATTCCATAATTGATTAGATAATCTCGTACATAATTGATTAGTTGGACATTACTATCCTTACTGATGGTTGGGTAGGAGATCAGCTTTGCAAGTATTTCTTCGCTGGTTTCCATAAACTTGTAGACTTCGAATCTAGATCGCTTAGCGAAAACCCTGAATTCCAATTGAAAACCATTCGGAAATCGAAGCTCGAATCTCCCTGCGAATCTGCTCAAATACTCCAGGATAGATGGTGTAATCGATGATATGATCTTCACCAATCACATCCCTAGCTACTCCATTAATATTTCCAAAGTCATCAATCAACCCTAGTTCTCTAGCCCTTTGCCCGCTCCAGATCAACCCAGAATAAATACTCGAATCATCAGCAATTCGGCCTGATCGCCCAACTTTGACCGCCTCAATAAATTGATCATGTACATCATCAACTAGGGTTTGCATATGTTGGAAATCTTCAGTTGAAGTTGGGGCGAATGGATCAAGCATAGTCTTATTTTTCCCAGCTTGAACAGTCCGACGCTCAATGCCCAACTTTTCCATGGCACCTGTAAAACCAAAACTATCCCAGATTACCCCGATTGAACCTACCAGACTAGAAGGATGTGCATAGATATTCTCTGCTGCTACTGCAATGTAATAACCACCCGATGCACAGATATCATTGACTACAACATGGAAAGGTTTTAGGGGATGCAGGGTTCTCAGTCGAAGAATTTCTTCATAAATGCGAGCGGCCTGAACCGGAGTACCTCCCGGACTGTTCATGGACAGAATAATTCCCTTGGTATACTCTGAATCGAAAGCTGATTCCAAAGAACCAATTATATTTTCAGAAGTATTTTCATTGGTACCGATTACTCCTTCAATAGATATCAAGGCAGTATGCGATTCCAACAAACCCGGGGGATCATCTTCAAATATCCAGTAAGTAATCAGGACCAAATAAACCACAAAAAAAAGTTTAAAGAACAAACCCCAGCGTCTGCGCGATCTGCTTTCTTTGATGTAATCACTTGCGACTTGTGCGAGAAAAAGATTGGTTGCGGTATCGCCAGACAATCCCTCACCAGTTAATGGTATGTCATGTTTTGATGATCTTCGAAATATCAAGACTATTCTCGCATTAAGAATGCATCGTTAGATTACTGAAAAAATGAATTTTCAGTTCGGATAACTGCAACATTTTTACTCAAAACAGGAAAACCTAAGCCCTCAAAAACATACCTGTTTAGAAAAAAGATGAGCACTCCACGGTTCTTGCTCATTAATCAAGCCTTTCGAATAATCCTGCTATACCTTGACCACCCCCAATACACATTGTGGCTACCGCATAGCGACCGCCTGTCCGCTCAAGTTCTGAAATTGCTTTTTCAGCGATGATCACCCCTGTAGCACCAATCGGATGACCGATTGAGATTCCACTTCCGTTTGGATTCAATTTCTCTTCTGGTAGATTCAAATCTCTGGCTACAGCAATCGCTTGTGCTGCGAAGGCTTCATTGACTTCCCATACATCAATATCATCCATACTGATATCAATATTCTGGAAAAGGTTTTGCACTGCTGGGACTGGACCAATACCCATGTATTTTGGTTCTACTCCGGCAAAAGCATATTTAACCAATCGAGCTCGGGCATTGAGATTTTGAGATTTAGCTTCTTCTGCACTCATTAAAACCATGGCGGCAGCTCCATCGTTGATACCAGATGCATTACCAGCAGTCACTGTTCCCTCTTTCTTGAATACCGGACGCAATTTTTCCATTTGACTGATTTCAGCATTGAAGCGGATGTGTTCGTCCTGTGTAAATTCGATTGTTTCTTTGCGACTCTTTAGTTCAATCGGCAATATCTGACCGGTAAAATGTCCATTTTCTGTTGCTTTTTGTGCACGTTGATGACTAATTACAGCCAATGCATCTTGGTCCTCGCGACTGACCTGCCATTTTTCGGCTATATTCTCAGCTGTCACGCCCATGTGATAACGTTCCATTGGACAATGAAGCGCGCCCACCATCATGTCAAATAGCTTACCATCACCCAAGCGATTTCCAAAGCGAGCCTCACCAGCTAAATAACCTCCTCTTGACATTACTTCTGTTCCACCGGCGACAGCCGTATGACATAGGCCGAGTTGAATTTGTTGGGCAGCTGTCACGATTGCCTGCATACCACTTCCGCAAAGTCGATTTACGGTTACACATGGAGTGGAATGATGCAAGCCTCCTTCAAGGGCTGCGACGCGTGAAACATACATATCTCTAGGCTCAGTATGTATCACGTTACCAATCGCACAATGTCCAACAGAATCTGGGTCAATACCAGCCCTTTCTACTGCTGCTTTGACAACCAATCCCCCTAGTACTCCTGGAGTGTGATTCTTGAGACTTCCTCCAAAATCGCCAACTGCAGTCCTCACTCCACTAACTACTAATACTTCATTCATAATTACATATTCTCCATATCAATCTGAATTATCATCAATTAAATAAACGGAATTGCTCTTAATCATTACCTTGAAGTCCGGACATTGAGCAATTCGTTGTTAAGAGACTTGAATAGATAAGGTCTATCCACCTCAAACTTTTGCACGTTGTATTCAAACCAATATGAGTTTAACACATGCGAAAGATGAACATCCGGTTCACATAGACCCCTAATCGACAATTAGGAATCGGTATAAATGGATAAATCCTTTTAAATACAGAGCTTTATTGGCAGAATGGCTTTTTCAAGAAATGAACCCTCTGGTGAACAGTACTCGCCACCCTGACTTTCACAGGAATGTAAAAGTATTGTGCCTTACGAAGCCGCAAAAAGCAATCGGTAAGTGACCTCCCGTCCCGGACTGATGGTCTCAGCAACTCTACATGAGCGCCTAGAACTCGGGCCAATCGTTGGTTAATTCATGCTGACACAGGGTTGTGATCGCCGATATCGATACAGTACGCTCCTCCATGCTGATGTTGCATTGAGGACCGACACATCTGGATGATATTGTCCACCTGCGCAAAGACAGAGAGTTGATGGCATTGATGGGATTCCAATCGATCCCCTGCTCAAGTACAATCCACGACGCGTCCTCGACTATCTCAGGATGGCTGGCAATGCGTGATCACACACGAATGGAAAACAGGCCTTGAAACCGAGCAAAAAGGAGCGAATAAAAAGAATAAATTTGCCTTGATATGCCCTTTTACTTTATTTGCCAAAGTAGAGAATAGACGGGGTTAAAGCACAAACAGAATAAAAGATTAGAACGCAAATCAATTGATCGAAGAGATAGACTATCAGACTCCGGGATGCGCGAATACATGCTCAACTAATTTTGAAGATCGGGCAAATCCTGAAAGTACTGCAACGATTCTGGGTTCGCTAAAGCCTCAGTAGTCTTGATTGGATACCCATGCACTAGGTCACGAACTACGAGTTCGGTGATTTTCCCACTCAAGGTTCTTGGAATATCAGGAACAGCAATAATTTTTTCGGGTACATGTCGAGTGGAAGTATTCTTTCGAATAGTATCTCGAATCTTGGTTTTCAGATCATCTGTCAAAGCCACATTTTTTCTCAAGTTGATAAAAAGTATGATCCTTACATCCCCGTCAAAACGTTGGCCAATGCACAGACTTTCAATCACCTCATCAATCTTTTCAATCTGACTGTAAATTTCAGCAGTACCAATTCGTACACCTCCCGGATTCAATACAGCATCCGATCTTCCGTAAATGATCATCCCATCATGTTCGGTAATTTCAGCATAATCACCGTGGGCCCATACACCATCAAAACGCTCAAAGTAGGCCGATCTATACTTTGAATCATCGGGTTCATTCCAAAATCCAAGTGGCATACTTGGAAAGGGCTTTGTGCATACCAATTCTCCTTGCCTACCTCTGACTGGTACACTGTCTTCAAATACATCAACAGCCATACCCAATGCTCGACATTGAATTTCTCCACGATATACCGGATAAAGCGGGTTACCTATCACAAAGCAGCCCATGATATCTGTACCGCCCGACATAGAAGAAAGTTGTACATCTTCCTTGATATTTTGATATACATAGTCAAATCCTTTGGAAGTCAATGGCGAACCGGTTGAAAGAAGAATTCGCATTGCTGAAAGATCATAATCCTTGCCTGGAGTCAGGCCTTGCTTTGCACAGGCAGAGATGAATCGAGCACTAGTTCCAAAAATCGAAATATCGAGTCGCTCCGACATATCCCACATTGCGTTCTCAGCAGGAAAAAAAGGGGACCCATCATATAGTATCAATGTGCTACCGCTTGCCAGAGCACCAACTAACCAGTTCCACATCATCCAACCACAAGTGGTGAAAAAAAACAAAACATCATCACGTTTGAGGTCAGTGTGTAAACGATGTTCTTTTAAGAGTTGAATCAGTGAGCCACCAATTCCATGCACGATACATTTTGGTTTTCCGGTAGTTCCTGAAGAGTACATAATAAACAATGGACTCTCGAAAGGCATTTGTGTGAATTCAAGTTCACATGAACTTGTATTCGCATCCTGCCAAATAATGCTGTTTTGAATTTCAGATATGTCAGGAAATGGATCTAGGAATGGAATAATTACGGTTTTTTCAATCGATGGAATGCTTTGAACGACCGTCTTAACACGATCAAGAATACTATGTTTCTTGCCATTGTAGCGATAACCATCAACGGCAAACAAAATTCTGGGTTCAATTTGCAAAAACCGTGCTAACACCCCTTTAGCACCAAAATCTGGAGAGCAGGACGACCAGACCGCACCAATACTTGTTGTAGCAAGCATGGCGATAACAGCCTCAACGCCATTTGTAATATAACCAGCTACCCGATCACCCGGCTTGATACCCGAAGTTTTCAAAAAGTTTGCATATCTTCCTACTTCCCGATTTAACTCAGCGTACGATAATTTTTGTTCAGGGCGATTCTCTGCGCAAGCAATAATCGCAGTCCGATCATCCTTGTATCGGAGCAGATTTTCAGCAAAATTCAATTGAGCTCCTGGAAACCAAGAAGCTCCTGGCATTGCTTCAAGATTGTCGACTACACGATCCCAACCATGTGAACTTATGATACCGCTGAACTCCCAGAAAGAGCTCCAAAAATGATCTGGGTGGTCGATGCTCCATTGATAAAGCGAAGCATAGTTATTAATCGATAGTCCAGTTTGGTTTACCCAATCAATGAAGGCCGTCATATTAGCCTGTTTTTTGATTTGCTCAGATGGAGTCCACAGAATTTGATTGTTTGTCATTGGGAGATGTTGTCATGTCCTAAACTACTTGCTTTGAAGATTGATTTGATAGACTGAATTAATACTGTGATTCGGGTACATTTACCACTAATCCATCAAGTTCTTCGGAAATGATGAGTTGGCAACTCAAGCGGCTGGTGTCATCCATACCTTCTGCAAATTCCAACATATTTGATTCATCCTCGGTCATCTCGGGCAATCTTGTAAGCCATTCTGGATCGACATGCACATGACAGGTTGCACAGCTACAACATCCACCACATTCTGCGAGTATCTGATCAATTTCATTGTCTTTGGCCAAAAACATGACCGGAGTTCCAACTGCACCCTCAATGGACTTAGTAGTTCCGTCGGGCAATTTAAAATGAATTACGGGCATGAATGATTACTCCTTTGAATGCAGACGTTGTTTACGGTCATAAATCAAGTAGATTGCAATTAAATTTTGGCAATGTGAAATTTTCCAAATATAACCCAATCTGTCAAGCGTCGATAAATTCATTACTCATTTTGTTAAATGATTTGTTGGCCGAGATATTTCTCTATTTACTTGACTGGTAATTAATAGCAAGCGATTTTAACTTTTATGCAATCCCATATGGAGATCGAAATACCCATTCTAAGATGGGGGAAAAGTAGCCCCAATATTCGGTCAGTATGGTTCAAAGCAAGCAAGCCAAAAATGATGAAAATAGATTTTTCAATCGATCTTATACTACTGCATTATTACAGTATTAGAAGAAACTATGATTATTCCAAATGAACAACTGCACAATGCGGACAAAGTGTCACCAGCTCACTTTTGCCGGCGATTTTCGCGATTTTCAGAGAGTGACAACTATAATAGTGCTCAACAAATGAACTTATTGGGTCTTGGCAATGAGAAGACTCTCTACAACTAGAAGAGCCAGCCAGAAAAGACCGGGGGAATAATGGATCTGCTGGAACGAGCAAGTTATATCCTTGGGATATACAAATCCCTGAAGTTCCTGCTACCTGAGCAAACATTCGCCGATCAGTGGCTGGCTACTCCCAATGACAACCCTCTGTTCAATGGAGTTGCACCACTGAACCGGTTGCTAGCGGGACAGATGTTGGACTTGCCCGTGGTGAGGAATTACCTCGATACGAAGCGGAGCAGTTGATGATCGACATTAGCTCTCTACCTTTGAGCGAGGTAAACGAACCAGTCTAGCGGGTCATTCTGTCCCGCTATCCCCAGATCAACCTGTTCGAGTGCACCTCTAATCCCCGGGATTGGGGTGTACTTTATGCAGTCGAGCATCTTACCAACCCTAGATTGCGAGATGAAGTGGGCAATATTCGCCTAGTGCTATCCGAAGACCGTGTATACGGCGATGGCGCGTCTTGGACCATGGCTGCTTTTACTCATTCGCCGGTTGATGGACGAGGCGGTAGATTCAACCTGGATTTTGGCATCTATGACTACACGTCTGATTAAGAAGTCGTCATTGCTGAGATTTCGTATCATCGGGCACGATTTCTACGAGAATCTAGAGTGGATAATACTGCCCAGGAAATGCGCGTAATACTTGCACTTTTGGAACCAGCCACTTTGCTTGACGTGCGACAACTGGCAGAACATGCCATCTACCGCCCTGATGATTACAGTGAATCACAGCAATTCGGCCATGCATTGAGGATTACTAAAAGCTTCGGCATTCATTATCAAAGTGTGAGAGCCGATGGAGAATGTCTTGACATATTTCGCCCAAAAGTGCTCTCGGTTGCCATTCACTGGCGATATCTTCGATATCAGAATCGACAAAACCATCCTTTCACTGGCACATTTCATTGAAGAGCTGAGGGAAATGACGGGATAAATCAAACAAGTAAAACTCATGCAAATGATCACATTCAGTGTTTACATTTGAAATTCAGGATTGATTTTACACCTCCGATAATAGCTCCGCTGAAGCTACGATCTTAAGTAGCGATTTACTCAGAGTTCGAGATTACGATCCATTAAGCCGTTTCCTTAAAGGTCGGCACAAGCCTGTCGCTTTTGTAGTGAGCAATGATAAATTCCAACACCACTATGTAGAATGAAGATAAGATATTTCAAGGACGCCTTGTTATGACTCATCCCAATGAACATTTATTACAAGATAATCCTATCACATTGATTGGGTGAACTTTTTTTATGAAATCACTTGGACTAATTTTCTTGGAAAATCAGAAAAGATCATGCTTGAGGCTATGCCACAGAGGAGTGACTTTTGGTTAATGGCGGAGAGGGCGGGATTCGAACCCGCGATACGCTATTAACGTATACACACTTTCCAGGCGTGCTCTTTAAACCGCTCAGACACCTCTCCGATGACTTGATTGCTCAAATAATGAATACACTATCACAAAAGCGATTCTATGTTTAATGGCTGAGTAATTTATAGCAAAAAATTGTCTGATCCATAATGCTCCAAATACCGAGTATGCACTCGGATGAACAGTCCAAACTAATCCTCCAAATCAAAATGGGATATCATCATCTAATGATTCTGCTGGGCCAGGCGAATCAAATGGAGTATCAGGTTCTGATTTTGAAGAGGGTTTGCTAAATCCTGATTCATCGCCAGATACAGGAGTGTAGTTTTTTTCTGTCCTAGAGCCCAGCATGGTCATCTCTGAGACAACAACCTGCGTTGTATAGCGATCTTGACCTTGTTGATCTTGCCATTTATTCGTCTCCAATCTACCCTCAACATAAATCTGAGAACCCTTCTGCAAGTACTTTTCAACGATTTCAGCTAAGCGACCAAAAAACGTGAGACGATGCCATTCTGTTTTCTCTTGATTTTCTCCCGATTGCTTATCTTTCCAGGTTCTACTGGTTGCCAAGCTTGCCGATGCAATAGCCATTCCACTTGGGGAATAACGCACTTCAGGGTCGCGACCGAGATTACCAACTAAAATAACCTTATTAACTCCACTAGACATAAATCAATTCATTTTTTTAATAGTTTGTGTAACTCCGAAGCCTGATATCGACTCGGATCGATTTCAAGATAAGCCAACGAATGATCACGCACAACTGTGACGAAATCAACACCGCTCAATCTTTGTATTTTATCAATAATATCGACCGGATAGGAATCATGTGTCGGATCAAAATGTACTTCTAATGTTTCTCGAAGTGATAATACAGGCTGAAAGGCCGTGATCAATAACCAAGTCAATGCAATTGTGCTCAAAAACCAAAACAAACCGCTTTGCCCATATCCATTCAATATATATCCTCCTAAAGCACCACCACAGAAAATACCGATATATTGGAAAGTGTTGAAAATAGACAAAGCCCCACCACGTTTTGAACTACAAGTCATCCTTGATGTTAAAGATGGCATCATGGATTCGAGTGCATTGAATCCGGTAAAAAATATTACCAAAGCCACAACAATCCCGATTGAATAGCTACTAGCGCCAATTGCTAATAGGAGAAAACCGAATGCAACAACCATAATAGCGGATCTGTACAATCGCAATATATTCTTTCCTGTAGATATTATACGTATTGTCAACAATAACCCCGGTGCTGACAAAACGAAAACTAACAAATATATTTTCCAGTGCTCTTCCAGTGGTAGATCAACAATATCCCGAAACAGTGAAGGTATGAGCAAAAACAAGGCAGTCAAGGCCATGTGTGATAAAAAAATCCCGAAGTTCATATGCAACAGCTGTGGATTACACAGTGATGAAGTTAACTCGAAAGATATTGAGTGATTAAGTACATCGTTATTCTTTTTGCGTTTGAAATCTGGGACAACGGTATACAAAAGTACGATGCATAAAAGAGCTAACCCAGCAATACTCCAGAACATACCGACTACACCAATCCAACCATGTAATATCGGTGCAATCAGTAACGATAAAATAAACGTTGCACCGATAGAAACGCCAATCAACGCCATTGATTTAGTTCTCTGATTACTGCGAGTCAAATCTGAAGTCAGAGCCATGACAGCAGTCGATACTGCACCAGCACCCTGCAAAGCTCGGCCTGCAATTAATTCATATATCGTATCTGCAATTCCAGCTAAAGCGCTACCTAATGCGAAAATGACCAAACCGATCGCGATTGTAAGTTTTGGATCAATGCGTCCATATAGCAAACCAAATGGAATCTGCATCAATGCCTGAGTTAATCCATAAATTCCAAGTGCCCAACCAGCAAGTAATGGAGTATTTCCTGATAAAGTCTCCGAATAGAGTGCCAAAATCGGCAACAACATGAACAACCCAAACATTCGAAGTGAAATGATGCTGGACAATGAAAATACTGCCCGTTTCTCATCCGGAAGCATTTTTGAGTTGATTCGATCGGAGCTCTTCATAATCAGCTTCAGTCTGTTGAATGAGTAAGTATCATGATGTTTCCGCTATTTTCCAACCAAGCAATTGATTTAGAAACAAAACCACAATCCCATTCTCAACATGAAAGTATCAAGCCGAATGAGTCAAATAGCATTCCCTAAGGCAGATATGCCTAGTTATACAGGTCTGATATCCCAATATTTGGTCATCATCTAACAAAATAACAATTGACACCATTCGCCAACTTGAAGTCTGTATAGACCATTCCAACTATAAAGTCAGAAAGGATCTGGTTAGAGACAACCAAACTCTCACCTTCAGAGAATCATCTACTAAGGCCGAAAGTAAAAACAAAATCAGGTTGTTCGAAAACTCAAAAAAATATTATAGTACAGGTTTATCCTCTCTACTTGGGTGATATTTGTGTCATTGACCACCATCAGGGTACGTGGTGCCCGAACACACAATCTCAAATCAATCAATATTGACCTACCAAGGGATCAGTTGATTGTCATTACCGGTTTATCTGGTTCAGGCAAGTCGTCTTTGGCTTTCGACACAATCTATGCTGAAGGTCAGCGCCGATACGTAGAATCTCTATCGACTTATGCGAGACAGTTTCTGTCAATAATGGAAAAGCCAGATGTAGATATGATTGAAGGACTCTCTCCCGCTATCAGCATCGAACAAAAATCTACTTCACATAACCCTCGCTCTACAGTCGGAACAGTAACAGAAATTCATGACTATCTGCGCCTTCTTTTTGCCCGAGTCGGTGAACCACGCTGCCCAGAACATGGGATGACTCTGGACGCACAAACAGTAACACAGATGGTTGACGATATCATGCAACACCCTGAATCATCACGCATCATGATTCTTGCCCCAGTTGTTAGTAACCGCAAAGGTGAATTTCTATATCTTTTCAACGAGCTATTTTCGCAAGGATATATTCGAGCTATTGTCGACGGTATTATTTCAAACTTGGAAACACCCCCAATTCTAGACAAAAACCTTAATCATGACATTGATGTGATTGTTGACCGTCTGATTGTAAAACCAGACAACCGACAACGATTGGCTGAGTCTTTAGAGGGAGCCCTCAAACTATCAGGAGGAACGGTAACAGTTGCCATCCTAGACGATGAACGAAACATTGTTTCTACTGAAAATTACTCAAGTCAGTTTGCTTGTCCAATATGTGGATATAGCCTGACTGAATTAGAACCTCGCCTGTTCTCCTTCAACAGCCCGGTCGGTGCCTGTCCAGAATGTGATGGACTTGGAACAATCAAAATTTTTGATCCTGAAAAAATAATCAGAGACCCATTGCTTTCAGTCGCTGAAGGGGCAATACCAGGTTGGGATCAACGATATGCTTTTTATTTTACACAATTGGTTGAGTTAGCAAATTATCATGGTTTCGATATTGACACCCCTTTCGGGAAATTAGAACAAAAATGGCAAAATATCATTCTGTATGGTGATCAGAAGGAACATAAACAAATCCAGATACAAGGCTCTAACCCAAAGACACAGCACAAAGTATTTGAAGGAGTTATCCCGAATCTGAAACGTCGATACAAGACTACTAGTTCGTCTCACTCCAGAGAGGAAATGTCCCGATTTATGAGCACTACAGTATGTAAAAGTTGTAACGGGTCAAGATTGAAACTAGGACCTCGTCATGTTTATATTGGAGAATTAAGCATTGATCAAGTTTCTCACCTACCAGTGAACGTAGCTCTTGAATTCTTCGGTGAATTAAAACTGGAAGGACGACGTGCTGAAATTGCCGACAAAATTATTAAAGAAATTGAGGCGCGTTTGGGTTTTCTGAATAACGTAGGTCTAAATTACCTAACTTTGTCGAGGTCAGCAGAGACTCTCTCTGGTGGCGAGGCCCAAAGAATACGTTTGGCTTCTCAAGTTGGATCTGGTCTAGTAGGTGTTATGTACATTCTTGACGAACCATCAATTGGTCTTCATCAACGCGATAACACCCGTCTCCTTGATACGCTCTTTCACCTTCGTGATTTAGGCAATACAGTGATTGTTGTCGAACACGATGAAGAAGCAATTAGAAATGCCGATTATGTTATAGATATTGGGCCGGGAGCAGGAAAGCATGGTGGTTCGGTTGTTGCTCAAGGAAATCCAAAAAATATCGCGGACAGCAAACAATCCATCACTGGTCAGTACTTAAGCGGAAAATTAAACATCCCTGTGCCAGTTAGAAGGCATCCGGTCAACGAGGACCGAATTCTAAAAATATGTGGAGCATCTGGTAATAATCTCAAGCACATCACCGTCAATATTCCAATTGGTCTATTCACGTGTGTTACCGGAGTTTCCGGCTCTGGAAAATCAACTCTAATTAATCATACACTTTATCCAGCACTAGCAAAGAAACTTCGGTTGAGCGCTGCTATTCCAGAACCTTATACAGATATCGAAGGGTTGAAGTTCATTGACAAAGTTATCGTAATCGATCAGAGTCCTATCGGCCGTACACCCCGATCAAACCCGGCCACTTACACTGGTCTATTTACACCTATCCGAGATTTGTTTGCAGCAACACCGGAATCTAGAACACGTGGATATAAAGTTGGACGGTTTTCCTTTAATGTTCCGGGAGGTCGTTGTGAGAGCTGCCAAGGGGATGGGTTAATCAAGGTTGAAATGCATTTTCTACCAGATATTTATGTACCCTGCGATGTGTGTAAGGGTGAAAGATACAACCGTGAAACTCTCGAGATAAAATACAAGGGGAAAAACATCAGCGAAGTTCTCAAAATGACTGTTGAGGAAGCCTCCAGTTTTTTTTCAGCAATTCCGGCCATCAACAGAAAATTGAAAACACTCCTCGATGTAGGTTTAGGATATATCAGTCTCGGCCAAAGTGCTATTACCCTCTCTGGGGGTGAAGCACAACGCATTAAACTCTCGAAAGAATTATCCAAACGTGGTACCGGTCGAACCCTTTATATACTGGATGAACCAACTACTGGATTGCATTTCCAAGATGTTAAACAACTGTTAAGCGTTCTCCATCGTTTACGAAATCAGGGTAACACAATCATCGTGATTGAACATAATCTTGATGTTATCAAGACTGCTGACTGGATTATTGATCTTGGGCCAGAAGGCGGAGAGCATGGCGGAGAAGTTGTAGCAATGGGCTCTCCTGAAGTAGTCTGCCAGATTCAGAAATCATATACCGGCGCTTTTTTGAATCGTCTAATCAATTCGGATCTGAGTTCTCAGATTGCCTAAGCTAATGGTATCTATCTGAAACAAGAGAAAACTTATAATAAAACTATTTTCTCGAAACGAAGGGAAAATGACGATTTATGGAAGCAGATCAAAACCGACCAGAAGAATAATACTGGAATTGTAACCGAGAGAAACGGATGAGTGGCAATATATGAAGTAGCGAAAAAATAGTAGATGAGATGGTACAGAATATCAGAATTGATGGTTCATCCCTTACACAAGCCTAATGAAAAGTACATGAAAAATTGAACTATGATAGAAAATTTCTCATTCCAGCAGAGTATTTTTCCGGCAGTAGCAGGACGATAGAATTTTGGTGTCTGACAGTTCCTGTGCATTTCTCAATTTTTCGTTGATGATTTTCCATTCATCCCAATTTTCCTGTTGCTTCAAACATTCAGAAAGTCCATGAAGAGACCAGATATTATTGGGGTGTTGGGCGCAACGATAAAGACCTTTGGTCAGGCCAAGATCAACCCGATAAACTTTCTCTGCATCTCGGTAATATCCCTGCTCAATGAGCAACGCACCCAAAGCATGACGGGGAGGATGCATCCATGACGATGGTTCGCTATATTCTAGATTGTCATCTCGCTCTACAGCCACAGTAAGTTCGTGAAAAGCCCTGTCATAACGACCCTGGTGATAAATCAATTCACCTTCCATCATTTTTTCAGCGATACCGAGAATGTCCTGCGCATCATTATTGAAAAAATGCCTTTCAGCCGGAATTCTGTCACGAGCTGCAAAAAATTTCTCTCGCTCGATCATAGCTTCATCAAACAATTCCAACGTAGCATAAGCGACGGTTCGTGCATAATGATGCATGGCGATGGAAACACAATATAGGTCAGGGGGTTGTGGCAATGGAGTGTTCAGAATTTTCTCCCATTTACCGAAACGTACCAAGATATGCATGGCCATGGAATAGTAACCTTCCATCGTGATACCCATCTGAGGGCGGTTCGGATCACTGATTACGCAGGGCGTAAGTCCTTCACACATCTCTCTGGTCGCATTTAGGGCAGGCTTGAATTGGCCAAGCATCATGCAGGAGTACATCATCATGTGCAGATCATGACTTCGGGATGTAGTATAAAAATTGTAGGGACCCATATATTCAAGATACTTTCGGTCATTATTAATCGCTGTCATACTAACTTGCTTTGCCTTGTCATACTGTCCACAAAGCGTATAGATATGGGAGGGCATATGATTCAAATGACCGGCCTCTGGACAAAGCATGAAGAGTGCATCTGCCGATTCCATGGCTCGCTCAGGTTCATTTGACATTTCCAGAAGATGGATATGCATATGAAGTATCGCTGGATGCGGTTTTATCCCTTTTTTTCTACAATCTCGAATAGCATGCTCGACAATCCGTAGACATTCCAATGTATCAGCTCCTTCGTATGGCATCCCAGTTTTCACATTCCACAATTTCCATGGTGTTCGAATCATCATTGACTCGACATACATTGCCGAAATATCGAGATCATCCGGAAATTGGAGGTATGCTTTCCTCATCGCTTTTGCATACTCGTCATCCAATCGGTCGAATTCTTCCTGTGAGATCGGGCAGTTAGTAGGAAAACGGGTATCTATGGCATAGATAAGAGCGGCATCTTGAGGGTATGCATGACCGATTCTATCCTGCGCATTCTGGATATGCTGTCGACAAAGCTGGGTGCATTCCTCTTTTTCCCTGTCGGTAAAGTCACGCCAGGTGAAGTTGTAGAACGGTCCAGCTGCATAGGCAATTCCCCACGATGCCATAGGACACTCAGGATCGTGCCTCAGGCACTCCTGAAAACATTCTAGTCCTTCTTCCTGATTAAACGCATAGCACCACATCAAACCTCGATCAAACCAGAGCTGTGCTTCGTGTGATGATGTCAATATCGGCCGATGGAAATGTCCAAGATCAAAATTGGGGTAGGGCTTTTTTGACATAACCACAAGATTGATTGGACAAGGTTGATCTCAAACGATACGTGGAGTATCGATTTATCACATGTTGCTTGTTGTAATTGGTAGTTTACTTCGAATGTATATATAAAATTCATTCTTTGGGAGGCAATGATTTACTTAAGTCATATTTTCCTTTTCATCCCTTTTCACATCGGAGAACAAAAAGCTCAATACACAACCGCCGCACGTGATATTTTCACCAATGAAAAAAGCTCGTTTTCTTACTTGATATGATTGATAAACAATAATATCAAGATACTCGAACTATCGCTCAATTTTCTTTCTTCACAGACGATAGATATTAACATGCATCAAAATGTCTGCCTTTTAATCATGCTATCAAACACTCCATCACTCAGTACGATGCACTTCTAGAATATCTTGGATCGATTTTAGACCCTCAATAACAGTCTTGTATCGTATCGTTTCTGGGACCTCTAACTGGATACTCAGATACATTATTTTTTCTCGATCATCCAGACGAGTATCCACTTTCAGGATTTCAATATTTCTTGACTTGAGTTGATCATGCACATTCGATAAAAAATTTTCTCTCTGGTAAGCTACAATCTCCAAAGCCAATATATATGTACTACCAGCCAATTCACCCCATTCTACTTCAATCAAACGTTGTCTCCGGGACTCTGATAGTTTCACTATATTGCCACAATCCTGTCGATGTACTGTTATACCTTCTGAAGTTGTGATATAGCCGACAATTTGATCACCTGGTACCGGAGAGCAGCATTTGGCCGAACGCACCATCAAATTACCTATACCCTGAACGATAAATCGGCTTGGTTTTTGAAATTGAATTTTTCCTTTGGATCGCTTAGAAACTAGTTGATCATGTGAGTTTTTTTTTGTGTCAACCTTGAAAGGCTGTAGCGCTCTGTTTATCTTGTAATCACCCGTCGCAATGGCGGCAAAAAGATCATCCACTTTCCGATAATGAGTATGCTGATTTATTTTTTCATAGGATAAATCGGTCATTCCCAACTTGACCAGTTCGCGTTCAAGCAAACCACGACCCACCGATACATTTCTGTCATACTCTTCATGCCGAAACCATTGAAGTATCCTTTGTCTTGCCCGGCTAGTCTGAACATAACCCCGATCATTTCTTAACCAATCAAGACTCGGTCCCCCAGACTTCACAGTTTGGATCTGCACCCGATTACCGGTTTTAAGTCGCTTATGCAAGGCTACCATCTTTCCATCAACTAATGCCCCTCGGGCTCGATGTCCTATCTCGGAATGGATTGCATAAGCAAAATCAAGCGGAGTTGAATCGCGGGGCAAGTCGACAACCTTCCCTTGCGGCGTGAAGACGTAAACCCGATCATCTTCACTAGGCTTTTGGATAAAATCCTCAGAAGCTTCCAAAGACTGTTCGGCTATCCCACTAGGTTCCACGATTTGTCTCTTCCATTCAAGTAGTTCGCGTAACCAGATAATCTTATTTTCAATATTGATGTCCTGCTCAATACCCTCTTTATACCTCCAATGTGCGGCTAGACCCAACTCACTTTCTTGATGCATTTCAAATGTGCGAATCTGTACTTCTACGGCTTTATTTTGGGGACCAGATATGACTGTATGTATCGATCGATAACCATTTTTTTTTGGCATCGCAATATAGTCCTCGAATTCGTCCGAAAAATGCTCCCACCTACCGTGCACATAACTCAAACACTGATAACATTCATCAACGGTATTCACCAAAATCCGAATAGCCCGAATATCCCATAACTGATCGAACTCGATGCCTTTCTGGTTCATTTTTTTCCAAATGCTATAGATATGTTTGGGTCTACCATAAACCCTACCTCCCTGAACGATCGAGGAAATTCCTGATTGGACTTTATGAACAACATCATTCAGAAATCGCTCTCTTTGTTTTCGCTTCTCATTGAGTAACTTGGCCAATCGCTGATAAGTTTCAGGTTGCGTGTTTCGAAATGACAAATCCTCCAACTGCCATTTCAGTTGAAATACTCCCATTCTATTCGCCAATGGAGCATAGATTTCTTTCGTAGCATGTACCAATTGCCGATAGTCCTCATCATTCTCACCCTCGCCTAATTTTAGTTTCGCCAATTGCAGGGCAAGACCTATCAATACAACACGGCCATCATCAACCATAGCAATCAACATCTTGCGCAGATTCTCTTCTATAGGATGATAATCATCCTTTGAAGATAAATTATTCTGTCTAGCTACAGACAGAGTATTTAAGAACATCGAATTTTGATACAGTTGCAGCAGTGAACGTCTTGCAATTTTCGTAAGTTGTTGATGTTCCTTTTCCTGAATTTCACCGATAGCAGCTAGATAACCGGCAGCCACCGTTGTTGGACCGGCTCCAATTTCTGTTAAAATCATTGCCGTCAGATTCCCTAAGTCTCGATACGAAACACTGTATTCGCAGAATATCCCGCGAATTAATTCGAGATCAACTGGTCGATTATCGTCAATCTTTGTATCGGGATGTACCGACATACAACTTACCTCGATCAGTTTCTACTCATTTGTGGTTATTTCGCATACTCAAAGAGTGATCTAAACACATCGTCAACCTCTAGGATGATGTGTTTGATGCAGTTTTTGAATTCTAGCTCGTGCCACATGTGTATAGATTTGAGTTGTCGACAAATTTGAATGACCTAACATCATTTGTACACTCCTTAAATCTGCACCATGATTTAACAAATGAGTCGCAAAAGCATGTCGCAAGGTATGTGGTGATACCTCTGATTTTATCCCGCAGAGCATCGCATACATTTTGAGTTTTTGCCAAAACCCCTGTCTCGTCATCGCCGCTCCACGATTACCCGGAAATAAATCGTTACTAATTTTCTCTTTCAATAGCTGATCCCTAGCATTTTCCATATAGGTTCGCAGCCATGCTGTCGCATGTTCACCTAGGGGTACTAGTCTCTGCTTGTTTCCTTTGCCTGTAACTTTGCATACCCCGACAACAAGATCTATTTGATTCAACTTCAGTGAGACTAATTCACTTACCCGCATACCTGTTGAATACAATGTTTCTATCATTGCTCGATCACGGATGCCAATTGGCGTTTTGCAATCGGGCGCTTCTAACAATTTCGCAACTTCACCTTCCGATAATGTTTTTGGCAAACTCTTTGGTAATGTCGGCGCAATACCTTCGGGACAAGGATCTAACTCGATTACATTTTCCCGTATCAGATAACGATAAAATCTCTTGAGGCTCGAAAGTGACCTTGCCGCAGAGCGAACCGAAGATTTTTTTGATCGATCGGCAATATAGTCGACAATTGCTTCAGCAGGAGGTGAGACAGGATTGATATGCCGTGAATCAGCCCATTTAGCAAATAACATAAGGTCGCGCCGATAGGCTGCAAGCGTATTATCGCTAAGACCTGACTCGAGCCAGACTGCATCGAGGAATTGCTCAAGTTTTGCAATGAAAGGATTAAGAAATGAATGTACAGATTCGCTCAATTTTTACCTTCAACCAAACCATCTCCGACATCAAAGCTCCCAGACTCCCATAGACTTAAGTCTCGAATCTTTTGATTTAATTCAGTCAATCTTGCCTCGTCAGTTATGTAGTCCAGAAGACTCCGATACAGTTTTCTTGCATCAGCATACAGATGGGCTGACTCTAAAGACTGGGCTGCATAATATCTAGCCGAGATCCCCCATAGATCAAATCCTTCATTTTCAAGTAATGCTGAATAGAGAAAATAATTTGCTGCAGTGATATATTGATGTGTGGCCTGATAAGATTCTCCAATCCAATAAGCCAATTCACGGTCTTGCGGTTGGGTAGTTACCTTTGTTCTCAGCAGTTTCAGTAATACAAGAGCATAATCATGTTGTCTAAATTTCTGTAAATCAAATATTGGAATTAGAATCTCATCCATTTGCTCAGAGGGCAGTTCTGAAAAATTATTAATTAGTTGTCGAAGTTGTTGAAAACTGCTCAAAAATCTCCCGGCAACTACAAATACCCTTGCTTTATGAAGCATCCACCGATCTGAATCCAAGTTATTTTTCGGTTCTCCTGACATGCTATCTATAATCTGAGCTGCAAGTTGCACCTGCCCTTGATTAAGCATTGCATTGGACAAGACCAGTCCGACATCGCCTCCGATAGACAACTGACCTAATGGGGTATCAGGACCAAATAAGTCGGCTATTAATTCAATGTTCCCTGAGTTCAACAGTGAAATTACCAACAAATTACATAAACTAATTCTTTGCTTTGGGTCCTTTATACGACTCAATAAATAAGCCGATAACACTCTTTGCTGCAAAATATCGGTAATCGGTAAGGTAACAACCCACTCATAAATTCCTTGTAAATCATTCTCCAAATGGCCTTGATCACTAATTAATTGAATGGCATATTCCTCATATACTCGAATCAATTCAGACAAAGTGAAGACTGGAAATCCCCCCTCGACGGAATGAACAAATTCATTTTTGATAATGAAATACTGCTCTAGTTTCTTTACATATTCATGTATATCGATGAGTCCGGCAAGATAGGTCTCGACTGCCGCTATTTCCACCTCAGTCAATCCATTTCTCAACACACCTTCCTCATCCCTAAATAAAGTAGAATCGAGTCTCTCAGATGCTTGCTTAGGAGACATCGATTGATGAACCAATCTCGCATACAAAGAGAGCAATTTGGCTCTAGGCAAATCGGATGGCGCCAGAACATTGATTGCTTTATCAGGCTGTCCGAGTTTCAGAAAAACTTCAGCACGCTGAAATAACCAATCCTCATCAAAATAGCGAAACTCGCGTTGATAATTGGACATAGATGACGCAGCATCTGATAGCAAATCATCACTCAAATAACTTTTGATAATCTGCTTTCGATATTGACGGATGGTCTCAAGAGATAGTTGGGTAGATACCATTCGCCGGATTATCATCCGTCTTGCTTCAACACCTTTAGCTTGCTCAAGCAGCGCATTTAAAGCCTGATCCAGTGCCTCATTACGAATTGATTCAGGAAATGAGGGAGGAACCTGAGTTGCACGTATATAGAGCTTGTCCCATTTGTTACGATAGGCATACAAAGACCAGAGTTGACGTTCCCATGCAAGCCATTCTTCTGTTGGTAACACTCGCGGTGCTTGGTTCTCAAGTATTGATTCAGCAAGATCCAAAACGTCTGCCTTGATCAGAGTTCGGACCATCTGTAAGTCTGAACTAAGGCCTTGGGATTCATCCTGATAAAGGTTGTTAGCAAAGAGCGGTGAGGACAGGGAAAAACTCCCGCTTGCTAGCAAACAGAGTAATAGTATGTAGGTAACCCGAGTTATGGTTTTCAGATTAACCTGTTGAACTCCCACACCATATTGCGGCATTGCGACTACTACAAAACAATCAGCGTCGAATCTTTTCCTTAATTCTTGCAGATTTACCGGAACGTTCCCGAAGATAATAGAGCTTTGCCCTTCGGACATCACCCTGTCTCAATACCTTGATGTCGCTGATCAACGGACTGTGGGTCTGAAAAACTCGCTCAACACCTTCACCACTAGCAATTTTACGGACGGTAAATGAAGAATTCAAACCACGATTGCGTTTCGCGATCACCACCCCCTCATATGCTTGTAATCGCTCTCGATTACCTTCTTTTACACGAACCTGTACGCGTATCTGATCACCCGGCCAAAATTCCGGAACATCCGAGCGAATCTGTTCAGATTCAATTTCTTCAATAATATTATTCATGGTTATTGTATATTATGATTTTCTTAACTGATTGATGATTCGTGGTATTACTATCTGTATTGATTATAGTTTCCTTCCAAATCCGGTCTTCTTTTTCGGGTCCAATCAAGAGCTTGCTGGTGTCGCCATTTTTTAATTTCCTGATGATTTCCAGATAGAAGTACCCGCGGTACATCCAATCCTTCAAATTTCTCGGGTCGGGTGTAATGTGGTCCCTCAAGCATCCCATTACTGAATGAATCTTGATGTGCCGACTCTTTGTTACCCAACACACCAGGGAGTAAACGAACAACTGCATCAAGTAGAACTAAAGCAGCAAACTCACCACCGGATATAACATAGTCTCCAATTGAAACTTCTTGATCTACACGAGTTTTAATTATCCTCTCATCAATTCCTTCATATCGTCCACATACCAGTGTGAACTTTGGAACCTGTGCCAATTCTTCGGCCATCTTTTGGTCAAATCGCTCTCCCCGGGGGGTCAAAAAAATAACGGGTCCACCAACACTCTGTTTCGCATAGTCAATACAGGCAGCTAGAGGTTCTGGCATCAAAATCATACCTGGTCCACCTCCGTAAGGTCTAGCGTCTACTGTCCGCCTTCGATCTGACGCATAATCTCGAATATCAAACGATTTGAACTCAAACAAATTAGACTCAATCGCTTTTCGAATCGTTCCAAATCTTGTTATGGTACTAAAGATTTCAGGGAATATGGTTATGACACCAGCTTGCACATCGTTCACCTAGCCTATAATAGGATCAAGACAAATAATCTCTCTGCCAGTCGACTACTATCATCCTCTCTTCCAAATTCACTCTCCGAATAACATCAGGAATCCAGGGAATTAGAATTTCAATTTGTTCATATTGGGCAACAATCACATCATTAGCTCCAGTTTCCATAATATTGTATACCGTACCGATTTCTTTACCCTGTACATTCACTAAAGACAAACCAATCAAATCAATCCAGTAAAATTTACCAGCGGATAATTTCGTCAACTGATTATATTCAATCGCAATGTCAGCCCCAATAACAGATTCAGCTTGTTCACGTGATTGGCAACCCCCCAGCCTAAGAAGTAGATTCCGATTTTGCGTATTGTAATCTTCTATTCGAAATTGTGTTAACCTGTCCTGTTTACCCACCAAGATATCTTGATATTCGGTAATTTGTTCAGGTGGTCGAGTGAATGACTTTACTTTGACCCACCCCTTCAAACCATGATGACTGACTATTCGACCAATCACTATTGGACTATCGGTCGGTCCAACTTTCACCAAATCATTCTATCCTGGTTCTTACGCTTGCTAATTCCAATAAAGATAGTAGGCTAACTCTTTGCCTCTATCTAATCAGACGCTTCAAATCTCCGCGGCCTTGGCTCTTTTGTACAAATCATTGACCCGATCACTCATTTTTGCCCCCTTAGCGAGCCAGTGATCAACTCGTTCAAGATTCAATACTAACTTAGAACTTGGATCGGAATCACTAGACATTGGATTGAAATGACCAACCCGCTCGATAAACTTCCCTTGGTTGGACCGTCGTTGATCTGCTACTAGAACAGTGTAAAACGGACGTTTTTTTGAACCGCCGCGGGATAAACGAATTTTTACCATAATGCTAAAACCAAACTGAGAGAAAATCGATACCAAACCCTAAATTTTAGCATATCTATCTTGTAGATAATTACAAATTTCCCTAATCAACACTAGAAATTGGTATAAATAGAAAAAACCCCGTTTTATTGAGCATTAACGGTACATCGAGGTTTTTGAAAAATCACCTATTGGATGAATAGTTTAACCTACCTAACTTTATAACGAGGATTATGCACATTCTGCCCTACAAAACCCCTGTTTTCCTGTCGTTGGGAAAAAACAGGTATTTCTTACCAGACACAAAATACACATTTTGATCCGATAACTCCTATCGAGTATCAATGAATACAATGAAATGAAGGAGTACCTGAAATTGCAAATCCAACATACATCACTCTTTCAATCAATGTTACTATCGAATTTATGTCACCGGCAAAATATTGACAAGTGTTTTGCTGATTTTTCTTGATTCTTCAAATAAATGTCACGTACTCTAAATTCTAGTTTCATCAATAAAGGTTGGGCTTTGCTGCTTTTTGCTTTTACCCTATCTGGGTGTTCTGAAAGTCGGATCGGTCATGTAGAAATTACCAACTCCGATCTAGAGACTAAAGGACCATCAGTTCAATCTGATGAACCTTTAGAATCAACCTCAAAAATCTTCAAGCCACTCCAAAATGCCAAGTTTGATCTTGGCCTAGCGTTGGCAACAAATTCTGAGTGGATGGTGCATGAGGAATCGATTTCCAGTCACCCAGTAAGCCTATCCGAAATATTGCTAACCGCTGAACAACACTATGAGAATGACAATCTCATTGAGGGAGAACGACTCTCCCTTCTTATATCAAAATTTGCAAGGCTGGCATTTCAACAACACATCTTAAACCAACAATATTTTCTTAATGGAAAAAATTTATACAGTCAGTGAATTGAGTCACGCTTTACGCAACAGACTTGAATCCGATTTTCAGTCAATTCGAGTTGAAGGTGAATTGTCAGCTGTAACTATATCTGCCGCTGGACACTGCTACTTTTCCCTTAAGGAAGCGAATTTCTTAATTCGCTGTGCATGGTTCAGGAATCGCCGAGGGGCCAATTACCTGCGTCCTGAAGAGGGAATGCAAGTTATTGTTGATGGCCAAATTTCGCTCTACCAACCTCGTGGTGATCTACAGCTGATTACCCATGATATGCAAATTTCCGGCGAAGGCACACTCAAAATAGCTTTTGAAAATCTTAAGCGAAAGCTCAATGCAGAAGGGCTATTTGATCCAAAAATAAAGAAACCGATACCCGAAATCCCCAAATCTATTGGATTGATTACATCTCCGACAGGTGCAGTTTTACATGACATCATAGTTACCATTAAGAAGCGTTTTCCGACATTGCGTGTTATTCTATACCCAGTCTCTGTCCAGGGAGAACAGGCCCCTGTCGATATTGTCAATATGCTAGAAACTGCTGACAGGAGAAGTGAAGTTGATGTCATTGTTGTCGCCCGTGGTGGTGGTTCTGCTGAAGACTTGCAAGCATTTAACGATGAACGAGTCGCTCGAGCCATTTATGCTTGTTCAATTCCTGTAGTCAGTGCTGTCGGGCATCAGGTCGATATATCAATTACCGATTTTGTGGCTGACTACTCAGCTCCAACACCAACTGGTGCTGCGGAACAATTGACCATCGGTGGCTCTAGGCTAGGGTTAACCTTCAACAACCTATCCGTTAAACTTTCGAATTTGGGACAACGATATTTACAACAGAGACAACAAGTACTAGACTACTATACTATGCGTTTGGTTCGCCCAGATCAGAGGCTAAAACTCTGGAAACAGCAGCAACAGCATCTTACCCAGCAATTGATTACGAAGATCAGAAGCGACATTGAGCTACGTCGATCTCGTATAAATGATTTAGTATTTTCATTAAGAATTCATTCTCCTTTGTCCACGGGTAATTTACTACGACAACAGACCGATCACTTTCAAAATATCCTTCAACAAGCAATGCAAAAGAAGCTCTCCGAAGCGAACAGAAAGATTGAGCAACTCCAGAGTTCTATCAAGATTTTGGGGCCCAAGACAACCCTAGATCGTGGATATGCAATCGTACTTAACAAACAAGGAAAGGTTGTGACTTCACCTGAAAATGTCCGAACGGGCGAGATCCTTGATCTCAAAGTCTCCAAAGGACAATTCCAGACAACAGTAAAATGATCTGTCCTCAAAATTTGATGGTTACCCCCACTAACTCAACAAGCAAGTTCTTTTTTCTAATACTCCTATTTTTGGTCCCTGTTCTGACATGGGCTGACCTACCCAAACAACATAATTTTCCGGGTGGGATTTCGCTGATTCAAATTGGAGACCATGCCCAAAAGCCACGAGCATTCTTTGGTATTGACCCTGCATTAGTAATAAAGGAGAAACAGAAATGGCTTGCTGTTGTTGGCGTACCCATGAATCTTGTACCCGGCAGATATATGTTAAGAGTTGAACATACCGAAGATACAACCCAACAAAGTTCCCTTCAATCTTTCACTGTTTATCCTCTTCATTCTAATTACAAGCAACGTTCATTCATGCTGCCGAAGAAATTCTCACCCGAGCAGTTTCAGGCATACGAGAATCAACAGTTAAGAAGCATGTTTGGTATGCATAGTTTTGATTCTGAACCCTTAATCCCCAACTTTCAATTTCAGCATGTTATTACAAAAGGCAGTTTCTTACCCTTTGGGCGTGTACTTTCAAAAAATAAAAGTCAAGATTTCATGCTAGAAGATCATCCCATGATCACTTATCTGACATCCGACAGTGCCATTGCATACTCACCTGGCAATGGGATTGTTGAAAATATCGTGGACCGAGGTACCCTTGATCAAAAAATCGTCATTCGGCATTCCGATCATTTTCGATCAATCTTGAGCTTTATAGCTAACTCTCCACTTGAGATAGGAGATTATGTCAAAGCTGGAGAGCCTATCGGTACTACTTCGTTCATTGATTCACTCGGGAACGAGCGGATTGACTGGTATTTGATGCTAAACGGCACCGAAATCGACCCGCTACTCATGATTGAACCGATTTCGAACAATGGATAACTTTTTTACTTGCTTCGACGATTAGCACCTCGGCTTTTCGAAGCTCTTGCTTGATATGGATTATCAGAAACCTGAAACTTAATTCTAAAAGAAGTTCCGCGCAAACAGTAAGCCTTGGCTAGAAATCGAGAAAGATATCGACGATAGGATTCGGGTAATTTATCGACCTGATTGCCATGTATAACAATCTGTGGAGGATTACTCCCAGCCTGGTGTACGTATTTTAGTTTTATTTGTCGATTGCGATGAGATGGGGGTGGTGTAATGGAAACAGCATCATTCAAAACCCTGTTCAGACTCGAAGTAGATATTTTGATGAAAGCCGACTTTCGTGCACGCAAGGCCGCTGGAATCAGTTGGTCGACATGGGTTCCATACAATGCTGAAATCTGAAGTCGATCATAGTCTGGAAGGAATGACAATCTATCGTTAACCTCTTGAACAATTGATTTTTTCCAATGTTTACTCAAACCATCCCATTTATTCAAAACCACAACCACAGAACGCCCTAACTCATTGACCATACCCGCGATAGTTATATCCTGAGTTTGAATCCCAACATTTGCATCAATCACCAATAACACAACTTGACTGATTTCAATCGCCTGTAAGGTCTTAACCACAGAAAATTTTTCTATACGCTGTTGTACTTGAGCTTTCTTTCGAATTCCTGCTGTGTCAATCAATTCAAATTCATTTCCATCAACGTTAATTCTTGAACGTACGCAATCACGAGTAGTACCAGCAATACCGCTAACAATCGATCGCTTTTCTCCAGCAAGCTGATTTAATATGGTCGACTTGCCAACATTTGGACGGCCAACAATGGCTATACCAGGTAGTTGATTGTATTCTTCGTATTGACCCTCTTCAGGGAAATATTCTGTTTGGATGAGCTTCAGTAACTTTGGAATCCCGTTGCCCCGACGTGCCGAGATAGATACAGGTTTACCATGACCCAACTCCTCAAAGTCAGAAACGGCTAGATAAGGATCAACCCCTTCTGTTTTATTAACAACGAGTGTTACATCTGATCCTGAAATACGTAGCATTTGTGAGATTTCACGATCCGGTGTCAGTATTCCATCTTGTCCATTAACCACAAACAAAACAACATCAACTTCGGTTAATAAATGCTCAACATACGCTTGAATATCAGACGAATATTCCTCTTCACTTTGGGCTAAACCTCCAGTATCTACGACCAGAAAAGGACGTTCGGCATGTCGACAATAACCATATTGTCGATCACGGGTAACGCCGGGCTGATCATCAACCAGTGCGTTTTGAGTCTGAGTCAGACGATTGAAGAGAGTCGATTTACCGACATTAGGCCTGCCAATTAATGCGATAACCGGAAGCATAACCCATGATCTCCACGAATATTGACTTCAATCAGTTTTGTATATCGATAAGTGCTAGTTCGTTTTGTGATGTGTATACTGCTGCCGATTGTCCATTTTCGATAATTGCAAGAACCGCACCGGAAAACAATTCCTGGGTATCAATTAACTGACCTGAAAGTGGATCAAGGCTGTGTAATCGTCCTTTTGAATCACCAACGAGAACTCGACCATCTATAGTTACGGGTGGACTCATACCATGCCCTCGAAACATATCTTGATTCCAGGCAATGGCTCCTGTTTCAATATCAAAAGCAGCTAACTCTCCTAAATCGGAGACTGCATAGATATTTTTTTTTCCCAACGACATCGGTAGTCTTGTGGAATATTGAGTCTCCCAAATCGTTTCTGCTGAATTCATATTTATGGATTTAATGTAACCACGAAAGGCAGCAGCATAGGCCGTAGACCCATTTAAGATTGGCGGTGAATCGACATCATTAATTCTGTCTATGTCATTGCGACCACCGATATTACCGATATATATTTCCCAATCAAGTCGACCAGTTATCGAATTGCCGACTATTAATTTTCCATTTCCCAGCCCGATCAACATGATGTCTTGTTGCAATGTCGGTTGTGAATCACCCTGCATTGTTAATCTGGGGCGCTCAGTCTCTAGAATCCAGCGCTGATTACCATCATGCGGATCAAGACCGATAATTCTCCCATCTGATGTCCGAATTACAACGGCATCCATTGAAACTGCTGGAATTGCTGAAATCTGGTACTTGATTGCACTAGTCCATTTAATATCGCCAGTATCAATATTTAACGCTGTAACGTATCCATTACTGTGTCCGACTACCGCAATTTTACCGCCGACACCTACTGCAAAACTAATTGATGAGTCAAGATTAGTAGCCCAGTTGATTTCGCTAGACGCTAATTCGATACTTCGTATGTTACCTGAGGGGGTTGCAGCAACCACACTATTTTTGGTGAAAGCTGGTGCCAATTGGGCATAACGGTTTAGAGAATCGCCTGGGAGATTTTTTTGCCAAACAATGGTAATTTCATCAATTCCTGAATCTGGCGAGAGTTCTACAGATTTGAAGGGTTCCTGAAAGCGACCCCATACTGTCGGCTTGGGAACCTTATCCGATGAGCAAGCTGAAAGAAAAAATACAGCACAAAGCAATACGGCGATTATTTTCTTTTGCTGATTCATAGATTATCCAGTTTGGCTCGAACGAATTCATAGCGATTAAAGAAATCAATTTCTGCATTCAGGCTCGCCTGATAGGCATTTCTAGCCAATTCAATGTCACCATTCTGGTTACGAAGGGTATAGGCATCTCCGAGTAATTCCTGATAGCGCGATTCAAACACATCTTTTTCTGTGTCAACAATCATGTCTAGAACCTCTTCAAATTCTCCAATAAACAACATGATTGCGATCAAACGTAATCGGGCGATATGAGTGATTTTCTCATCGTTCGATTGCTTAACAACCCAGCGAAGTTCAGACACAGCCTCTTCAACCCTGTCTTCCTCGACCAACAACTTGGCCATCAACATGGCAGCCAATTGAGAATATAGCAGAGAAGAATGTTTATTCTTGAGCGTCTCGAATTCGTTCCTTATGGAATCCGAATCCCCACTGTTCAAGACTTGTTCATATAAGAGAGATGCCGACTCGGAGTTCTGGGCCTGATAGTGTTGCCAATAGTTAAAACCTCCAATACCTCCGAATCCCAAGGTAACCGCAATCACGATAGGTTTTCCCCATTCATGCCATAATAACTTGGCCCGAGTAAGATCATCGTCATCGGCTAGCTTCAGCTCTTCAACTCTCGATATGGGTTTTTTCTTGTTCAGGGTAATCATGACGTTAGAGTTTTTAAACATTGGCCCACTATATCTTCAACTGGCACATTAAATTGTGGTTTTTCTTCTCGCAGATGTTTTAACTGGATTATTCCTGAATCGGCTTCATCCTGACCACGAATCAAGGCCAATAGAGCACCTGACTGATCAGCTTTTTTTAATTGGTTTTTTAGTTTCCCCTTCCCACAATGCTCGACTACATTCAGACCTTGATCTCGAAGTTTCTCAGCGATTTGGGTGGTAATCTCAAAACTATCTGTAAGGTCAATCATGTAGGCATGTATCGATTGAATCTCGACAGGTTCACCTTGAAGCGTCACTAATTCTATCAGTCGCTCCAAGCCCATCGCAAAACCGACCGCTGGTGTATCTCTCCCTCCCCTATTCTCTATGAGTTTATCATATCTACCTCCCGCACAGATGGCAGATTGTGCTCCTAGTTGATCCGTTTTCCACTCAAAAACCGTACCACTATAGTAGTCCAAACCCCTAACTAATTTTGGATTAATCTGGTAAGTAATATCGGATCGATCAAGTGAGCTACACAATGATTCAAAGTGTTTTCTCTCATCACTCAGCATGAAATTATGGAGTACTGGCGCATCCTTTAGGATTTCCTGGATTTGTAGATTTTTATTATCCAGTATACGAAGCGGATTGGTATGTAGCCTTCTCAGGCTGACTTCATCGAGTTGATCTCTCTTTTCTGTAAGAAAGTCAGTGAGAGCTTGGCGATAAGCGGTTCTCGATCTTTCTGATCCGAGTGTATTAATTTCAAGAGTGAGTCCGTTTATCTCTAATTCTCTCCAAATTCTTTCGCCAATTCGAATAATTTCGCTATCAATATCAGGACCCGGCCAGCCAAGAGCCTCAACCCCAAACTGGTGAAACTGGCGATATCGACCACGCTGAGGGCGTTCTCGCCGAAACATAGGGCCCATATACCATAATCGAATTTGGCGGTTGTGTATCAAGCCATGTTGTATACAGGCACGGACTGTGCTGGCAGTCGATTCTGGACGTAGAGTCAGACTTTCTTCGCCGGCATCCCTAAAGGTATACATTTCTTTTTCAACAATATCTGTCTGATCGCCTATCGATTGCGTGAATAATGCGGTCTTCTCAACCATCGGGGTGCGGATTTCCTGATAGCCATATTTTTGTGTGATATCACGTAAAACGGCTTCTACCCGATGCCACCCAACTATCTGATCAGGAAGGAGATCATTCATACCACGAACAGACTGTATGTTTTTCATTGCATTTATCTTGTCGGGGTTGTTTTGGGCTCAGATTTAAACCTGATGACTTCCTCAGTCAAAATAAAATATTCTGATTCTAGGATAGAGCAATTTGTTGCTTTGATATACGTTGGGAACGTTTTGTTCGGTCAGCGAAATCACCTGCTAATTGTCCGCAAGCGGCTTCAATATCATCTCCCCGTGTCTTACGCGTGATAACAAATATATTTCGCCTTCGTAATTCTTCACTGAAGCGTTCAATCTGATCAGAAGTTGATCGCTCATAGGGAATCCCTGAATATGAATTGAAGGGAATCAAATTAACTTTGCAAGCTACATCTTGCAATAAACCTGACAATTCCCGCGCATGTTTTATATCATCATTAATACCTTTCAACATGACATATTCAAAAGTTACTCTAATGCGGTTACCAAAATTACAATACCGATGGCAACTGTTCAACAGCGCTTTGATCGGATATTTTCGATTTAGAGGCACTAACTTTGATCGAAGATCATCATTCGGAGCATGCAGTGAGACCGCCAGTGATACTCTGCAGCGTTCAGCTAGTGCATCTATACCGGGCACGTGCCCTGCAGTACTCAGCGTTATCCTTCTTTTTGACAAGCCAAATGCATAATCATCCATCATCAAATGCATCGCTTTGATCACATTCTCTAGATTTAACAATGGTTCTCCCATACCCATCATAACTATGTTCGTAACTGGTTTTTCTTGAAAACGGAAGATCGAATTTGAGTTCAGCTCCGGATCAGTACTTAATGCCCGATTGGCCAAAATAACTTGCGAAATGATTTCACTAGTATCCAGATTACGGTTGTAGCCCTGCCGAGCCGTTGCGCAAAAAGTGCAGTTCAGACCGCAACCAACCTGTGATGACACACACAATGTTCCTCGGTCTGTTTCTGGAATATAGACCGTCTCAATACAATTTCGGTCATGCAGTTTTATTAACCACTTTACAGTTCCATCACTGGAGGCCTTTTGATCAACAATTTCAGGCAAAGTCAACGTTGCCTTATTTTCCAGCAAGAACCTGAGTGATTTGCTGAGATCGGTCATCGACGAAAACGAATGGATGTCTCTCTGATAAATCCATTTCAGAAGTTGCCTTGCTCGGAACGGTTTCTCGCCTAGAGACTCGAAAAAAAGCTCAAGTCCAGAACGAGTAAAACCTAGCAGGTTTTGTGGGTAGACTAAGGTATTCAAGGTACTATAGCAGAAATTAGATCACCGGGTTCTTGGACAAATCTGACTAGAATCAAAAAAGAATGCAATTTCCTGTTGTGCAGTCTCTGGGGAGTCTGAACCGTGTACGGCATTTTCCTGAACATCCGTTGCAAAATCCGCCCGAATGGTTCTGGGAGCTGCTTCAGCAGGATTGGTAGCTCCCATCACTTCACGATTTTTTGATATCGCATTCTCGCCTTCCAATACTTGAATCATGACTGGGCCTGAGGTCATGAAATCAACCAATTCTCCATAGAATGGCCGCTCCTTATGAACAAGGTAGAATTCTTCTGCTTGCTGACGTGTCATATGTAGCATCCTTGATGCCACAATCTTGAGGCCAGCATCTTCAAATCTCTGATAAATTTTTCCGATCTGATTGCTTGCTACAGCATCGGGTTTGACTATTGAAAATGTCCGTTCAATCGCCACTTGCATTACTCCTAAAAGGTAAATATTGTTAGTGAGAATCTTGCTTTTGACCTACACAAATTGATGATTCATGTTTGAAGCAAGTCATGCAGTAGACAGAATAGAGCGCAAAACCCTCACACGTTTTAAAATCATGACTGTGCTACTACGAGCAAATAATTATACTCTATCACAGCACCAGCAAATTGGTAGTTTACGTTGACTTCTACTGAAACTGAGGACTGATTCTGATGCTTTTTTTGATGACTACTGGTCGTGTTTTATCTCTTGGAGTGTAGCAATTGAAAGCTTGCATGAAAATTGAATACTAGGCAGTTAGGCGGAACTCACCTCCCGTTGAGTTCCGTCTAGCAGTTCTGGTGCCCAAAATGCCTTTGCTCACCATTTGATTTGTGTATCCAGTGTGACCTCGTTCAGAGTCAAAGGGAATTTACCGAAACCGTAAGTATATGTTTGCGCGTCTGCTCTAGGCAAAAACACTACCGTCAATATGACTGCAATAAACGACCAAACGTGCCCCCAGTCTCGTTATCCCTCTTGAAATCAGAAATCGAAAATACGCGGAAGCAATAATTCCAATTGAACCCAGGACTGACCACTGACTAACGATCGGGCACCATTATTGCTCCTGACTTGAACCTGCGACTCAATTTGCAAAATGATCTATCAATCACTTTTTGCAAGCAAAAGACTTTCAAATGGAATTTCGATTTACTCTGATAATCCTTTCATATATTGGCTCCATCATCTCTATCAGCGGCTTGTTATGGCCCCAGAATTCTGGATAATCACCCCCTTTTTTTATTAAAATAGCTGCGGTTACAGGCTCATTCTGGAGGTCGTCCAATTCCGGCAAAGACTCACCACCTGTCCAAAAGGATTGAAGATCAGGAAATGTTTCGAGATCGCGAACTGGGGATGGAAAGCGGTTGTCATGATATTCCAATTTATGATCATGAGTTTCCATCTGATGTATAAGAGCTTGGCCTAAATCAGATTCGGCTAGAGCGCTGTGCAATTTTTTAAACTGCATACCACGCAATTGAAATGCAAGAAACGGATCACGGTCAAGAATGGATGCAATTTTGTAATAGACACCGGCTACATGCTTGCAGGGAGAAACATAATCCGGACATGAGCATTTGCTTATGATATCAGTCGATTTCAATGGCAATAGGCGAAGCCCCCTAGCAGAAAATATACGCTCAATAGAAGAAGGCATTTCATTGAGCAGTAATTGAGACAGAATAGCTGCGTTGTTGGTCATGTCTGAGACTATTTTGTCCCAATCCTCTGCAGAAAATTGTTGCAAAGACACAGAAACTTTGTATTGAGGTTCTTTGTATACCCCAAAATAGGGATTAACATTGCCACGCACCTTGGCCTTGACTTGATGTCCCTCAATCGAAAAATTCAGTAGCCGGTGTGAACCTGAGTACGATCTACCACGCTTCAGTCGGCCGATGTCCATATAGCGCACCAGAACATCTAGAAATTTTTCTCCCCACCAAGTTCGAATTACTGCCATTATGCTGCCTCCATGATGGTTTTATGATTCAAAGAGATTAATTTTCGGAATTGATCATTATCGATCTCAGTTAACCAGTTTTCATCACTACCAATAATACTTTCAGCCAAAGCACGCTTATCTTCGATCATCTGATCAATTTTTTCTTCAAGTGTTCCCAAGGTAATCATTTTATGTACAAATACTGAGTTTTTTTGCCCAATACGATATGCCCGATCCGTTGCCTGATTTTCAACAGCTGGATTCCACCAACGATCAAAATGAAAAACATGATTCGCGCGTGTTAGAGTAATTCCGACTCCTCCGGCTTTCAAGGAAAGAACAAATATTCCCACAGGGGTATTTGTAGACTGAAAACTTTCGATCATTTGTTCTCGATTCTTACGACTAGTTCCACCATGCAAATAATGCACTGGACAATGGTGATAATTACGCAGAAACTTTTCAAGTTGCTCACCCAATTCCGTAAACTGAGTAAACACCAGCATACTCGATGATTCGGCAAGTGCCTCCTCAACCATTTCATTAAGACGTAAGAGTTTATGAGAACGAATTTGCGCAAATGCACTTCCATCCTGTAAGAACTGACTTGGATGATTACAGATTTGTTTGAGCTTGGTCAAAGTAGCGAGCATTAACCCTTTTCGTTGGATTCCTTCGACACTTTCCAGTTGTTGCTCCACTTCTTTGACAGTAGCCTCGTATAGCGAAGCCTGCTCCTTGGTCAGGTTACAGTACACCTTTTGCTCTACTTTTTCGGGGAGATCATCGATGATATTCGAATCTGTTTTCATTCGGCGCAGAATGAATGGATGCACCAGATTTTGTAATTGTTTTGTCTTTGCCGGATCACGTTCCCGTTGAATCGGCAGCTCATAGGCTTTTCGAAAACTAGTTTTATTTCCAAGATAACCGGGCGTAAGAAAATGAAATAGCGACCACATATCCATCAATCGGTTTTCTACAGGGGTTCCTGTAAGGGCGATTCGGTGAGTCGATTTCAGCGAGCAAATTGCTCGAGTCTGAGCAGAATCGGGATTCTTTATATTTTGCGCCTCGTCTACCACAATTCGGTGCCAGTTTTGAGATTTGAATAATGCACTATCATTGCGGATAAGAGTGAAAGATGTAATTAAAACATCATGCTCGTTTCGTAGTTGTTTTAATTCATCAGTTTTAGTAATTCGATCACTGCCATGATGAATGACACATTTCAGTTTTGGTGCAAATCTCTGGATTTCCTTATACCAATTACTCAATACCGACGTAGGTGCGATTAACAGTGTTGGGGTTAATTTTCGACTTTTTGCAGATTCTTTCTCTTCTTGTTCATGCAACAGGAGTGCAATAATCTGTATTGTCTTGCCCAGTCCCATATCATCGGCTAAACAGGAATTTAAGCCCAAATTGTTCATACAGGAAAGCCAGGATAAGCCCTGCTTTTGATAGGGTCTCAATTCTCCATCCAGATCTTTGGGGTTGCCCAACGATTCAATCGTCTCTTTTGCCTCCAGTTTGCCCAGAATATCTGACAGAACCTCATCGAATACAAATTCTGTCATTTCCTTGTCGGCTTCTGAGATTTCTTTGAGCATGTTCTGAAGTGAAACAGAAGGTGTTTCTGATTCATCTTGATCCTGCCAACGCTTGAGAATGCCATCCATGTGATCGCTGTCTAACTCCATCCACTCACCACGAAATTTCACCAGCGATGACTTTGCATTGACCAATTCCTGCCATTCTTCATAACTAACCGACTGTTCACCGATTGAAAGTTCAAAATTGAACTCAACAACCGAACCCATAGTAAATTTGCCGGGTGATGATTGACTTGAACTCTGTTTTTTGGATTTCCCTGATGCATTGATTCGAATACGAGCACGTTGACGATTCTTCGATAACCACCAACTCGGAAGGAGTACCCTAAATCCTGCAGATTCGAGCAATAAAGCATCGTTCTTGAGAAAATCATAGGCAATTTCAAGATTGATTTGCATACCTACTGGCTGGGAAGTTTCCATACATTCCCATAGCAGAGGACATATCCGGGCTGCTTGAGCCATTGATATTAAAAGATGATGCTCGAATTGACTCCCAAAACGACTAAGCCATTTGCTCTGTTGGAGTTTTGATAATCCCCACCACTCACCAAGATTAATTTGGAGTGAAGGATCATCATATGCAGATACAAAGAAATGAATTCGCCAATCTTGACCGTCACCCACGTCAGGCTCATGTAACCGAATGCCAAATTGAAAACCCGTGCTGTCTCGATTCTCGCCTCTCAGGTTTTGGCTTTGTTGACCAGCTATCCTGCTTTGCCATGTCCGCCAGTGATGCCAGTCCTCCAAAGTAGGCAACTCAGGAGGATTTAGTTTCCCTTTCGTATCTAGTTGATCATTCTGACCTAAATTAACCAAGGCATCCGCAGGCCAGTGCCCAGTAAATTTATTCAGGGTTGTAACCGGAACTCTTGAGTCAATTACCAATTGTTCAAGTTGCTGTTCCGAAAAATGCTGGAGTAACTCAATGGACGACAAGCACTCCAACTGTTCTAATGTGCGTTTTTTTGGTTTGGTTCTGTAAACCGATCTACACACTATCGGCATTGATTTTGCGAATTTATCTAGGGCATTTTCATATTGTAGTGAAGCTAGAGACCAGCCGCTAAATACCTGTAATCCGTCACCTTTATCGCTTGGTTGATAACATTTCATAGTCGGTAAAAATTGATGACGCATTACAATATTCCCAAATAGTTGAGAATATCTGCCCCAGAATTTGAGATCACTGGCTTGACAGAAATAAGATGGATGAAACGGTGAGGTGTAATGTAATTCTTTCAGAAAAAGCAATGGTCGAGAGATTGCTAATCCCTGAACCTTCCATTCTTGCCAATTATAATCGTTGGGATCCTCGGGCAAAAAATCACCTAGCATTTGGGCCATTTCAGCACTGGGCAAAACCTTACCTCGAATTCCGGGTAAAGTCACATAAAAGGACATCAACTCCGGTTTGAGTTGATTAATCAGGTTTTGAGTAAACAATAAATTTGATTTTAGAAAATCAATTAATTCATCATTCTCTGTTAGATGATAAGGATGCTGAGCCGAATTTTTCTTAGCAGGCTTGTGATCGCTAGATTGAGTTTCAACCCAAAATACAAAAGTTCCATGATTATTGAATTCAGAAACTTCACCGGGAATCCAGACACTATGCCCTACATAAACTGATTTTTGCTTTTTGCTTGGATCGATTTTCATCAGGTTTTTTTCGGCATTTTTCGTAATACAACTTGTAATCCGGAAAATCACTCGTTTTCATAACTCGCTCCCACTAGCTCATAAAGGCGTGAACCACTCGGAGTATTCACTTGTATTTCGTCACCCACTGATTTGCCAACTAGTGCTTTACCAATGGGAGAGCTAATTGATATTTTTCCAAGCGATATATCTGCTTCTAGATTCCCAACAAGTTGATATTTAACGGTTGTATCACGATCAACATCATATAATTCAATCATTGCACCAAAGAAAACCTTGTCTGGATTCGCAATCTTTGCCGGATCAATTACTTCAGCAGCCGAAAGTGTTGATTCAAGAAGTTTGATTCTTGCCTCAATGAAACCCTGCTGCTCCTTTGCAGCATGATATTCTGCATTTTCGGATAGATCGCCATGAGCCCTAGCCTCAGCAATGGCCGAGATAATTCTTGGGCGATCTTCACTTTTCAATTTTTTTAGCTCTTGATGCAAAGATTGAGCGCCAAGCTTCGTCAAAAGAATACGGTCTGTCATTTCATTTATAGTCTCGCAAGATAATCCAAAAACCAAGACACATTTAGCCTTATATTAGTTTTTTCTGTGAGTTACCGAAATCGCCTGATGCAAGTCTTGAAGTCGATTGACAACGCTCGATTCCAGTTTCTGATGAGCTGCAACCGCCGCTTTGGCTGAAGCGAGAGTCGTATAATACGTAACCTTTGCCTGCAAGGCTTCCCGTCGAATTGTATAGGAATCCCTTAAACTTTGCCTTCCAGATGTAGTGTTCACCATCAACCCAATTTCACCGTTCTTGATCATGTCCACAACATGCGGGCGCCCTTCAATGACTTTGTTAACCCGCTCGACCTCAATTCCAGCTTCTTGAATTACTTTGGCTGTACCTTCAGTTGCTAAAATCTTAAAGCCGGCTTCGTAAAAATATCGAACTACATCCACGCTATCTTGCTGATCCTCCTTGCGAAGACTAAACAGCATATTTCCATCATTTGGAACAGGCGAATAAGCAGCTTCCTGAGATTTGCGAAACGCTTCCCCAAAAGTAGCTCCAATTCCCATTACTTCTCCTGTGCTTTTCATTTCTGGCCCCAACACCGTATCCACCCCTGGAAATTTAATAAATGGGAAAACTGCTTCCTTAACCGAGAAGAACTGAGGAATGATTTCGCCAGAAACCCCTTGCTCATTCAGAGTTTTTCCCGCCATGCAACGAGCTGCTATTTTGGCGAGGGGTCTTGAAGTTGCCTTGGATACGAACGGAACAGTTCTCGATGCTCGGGGATTCACTTCCAGCACATACACAACATTATCTTTCACCGCAAATTGAACGTTAACCAAACCGAGTACGTTGAGGAATTTGGCCATCTCTTTAGTTTGTCTCTTTAATTCATCTTGAATATCTGAACTCAGAGTCCATGGTGGTAGAGAACAAGCTGAGTCTCCAGAATGAACACCGGCTGCCTCAATATGTTCCATCACCCCACCAATCACAATGTTCTCTGCATCACAGACAGCATCCACATCGACTTCGACCGCATCATCCAAAAAGCGATCAAGTAAGACCGGAGAGTCAAACGATACGCTCAATGCGGAACTCATATAGTGCTCAAGTTCCTCAGGATCATGGACAATTTCCATACCACGCCCCCCCAATACATAGGAGGGTCTCACTACAATGGGATAACCAATCTCATTCGCTAACTCAAGTGCATGTTTGGAGTCCGTTGCAGTTCGATTAGGTGGTTGGAGCAAGTCGAGATCGGATAGTAACTGTTGAAAATACTCGCGATCTTCCGCTTGGTGTATCGATGATGGAGAAGTCCCAATAATTGGAGCACCTGCCTGTTCGAGCTGTCTAGCAAGTTTAAGAGGAGTTTGTCCACCAAATTGCACAATAATGCCCAAGGGATTCTCTATTTTGACAATTTCCAGAACATCTTCGAGGGTCAACGGTTCAAAGTACAGCCTATCAGACGTATCATAATCAGTGGAAACTGTCTCAGGATTACAGTTGATCATGATGATCTCGTACCCATCTTCACGCAGTGCTATGGATGCATGAACACAACAATAATCAAATTCAATGCCTTGTCCGATTCGGTTTGGACCACCTCCCAATACGATAATTTTTTTACGATCAGTTGGCATGGATTCACATTCCTCATCATAAGAGGAATACATATATGCAGTTGAGGTGTCGAATTCACCGGCACATGAATCAACACGTTTGTAGACAGGGTGAATATTTTCGGTGTGACGGTATTTGCGTATATCTGATTCTTCAACACCGAATAGCTTAGCTAGGCGGCGATCAGAAAATCCTTGTGATTTCCAATGCCGTACATTTGCAGCATCAACAGTTGCGAAATTATCTGAAACAATCTTCTGTTCACTGATTATGAGATCTTCGATTTGCTCCAAAAACCAGTGATCGATCTTGGATATGGAATAAATCATCTGTCGATCCATTCCTGATCGAAATGCTTGCGCCAAATACCACAATCGCCGAGCTCCAGGAATACCTAATTTCGAGTTTAGATAATCTTCTGGATGATCGTCCGGAACAGGCATATCATCGAAACCGTCTGATCCAATCTCAAGGCTTCTTAGAGCTTTTTGAACAGATTCCTGGAAAGTTCTTCCGATAGCCATAACTTCTCCCACAGATTTCATTTGTGTTGTCAGGGTAGAGTCAGCCGCAGGAAACTTTTCAAAATCAAAACGCGGTATCTTGGTAACCACATAGTCTATAGTCGGCTCAAAGGAAGCCGGGGTTCTTCCTCCAGTAATATCGTTACTGAGTTCGTCTAGGGTATAACCCACAGCAAGTTTTGCTGCCACCTTGGCTATCGGGAATCCTGTTGCTTTTGAAGCTAGTGCCGATGAACGTGATACTCGAGGATTCATTTCAATAATGATTAATTGACCATCTTCGGGATTGATAGCAAATTGCACATTGGACCCACCGGTTTCAACACCAATCTCACGCAAAACTGCAATACTAGCATCACGCATGATTTGATACTCTTTATCGGTAAGAGTTTGGGCTGGTGCAACTGTGACCGAGTCACCAGTATGGACCCCCATCGGATCAAAATTTTCAATCGCGCAAATGATGATGCAGTTGTCATTTCTGTCTCGCACGACCTCCATTTCAAATTCTTTCCAACCGATAATACTTTTTTCAATTAACAATTCCCCAACTGGTGATATTTCCAGACCATGTGCACAAATGATTTCGAATTCTTCCGCGTTGTAGGCAATTCCACCACCACTTCCTCCGAGGGTAAATGAAGGTCGAATGATTGCGGGAAATCCCAATTCATTGACAATTTTTCTTGCGTCATCCAGAGAGTGAGCCAATTTTCCAGTAACTGTCTCAAGGCCAATTGACTTCATGGCCTGACGGAATAGTTCTCGATCCTCTGCTTTATCAATGGCCTCTGGTTTTGCACCAATCATTTTCACTCCATATTTTTCCAAAACACCTAAACGGTTGAGATCGAGTGCGCAGTTAAGGGCTGTCTGGCCTCCCATCGTCGGCAAGATGGCATCGGGGCGTTCAATTTCGATAATTCGGGAAACTGTATTCGAGTTAATTGGCTCGATATAAGTCGAGTCAGCAAACTCAGGGTCAGTCATAATGGTAGCTGGATTTGAATTCACCAGAACCACTCTATAACCCTCTTCCTTGAGTGCTTTACATGCTTGAACGCCTGAATAATCAAACTCACAAGCTTGTCCTATAACAATTGGACCCGCTCCTATAATGAGGATATTTTGAATATCATTACGTTTAGGCATTGATGAAGCTTCCCTAGCTTTGAATAAGGCTCACAAAACGATCAAACAGACCATGAATATCACGCGGACCCGGACTTGCTTCTGGATGTCCCTGAAAGGAAAAGGCAGGAACATCGGTTCGTTGAATACCTTGTACGGTGCCATCAAATAGAGATCGATGCGTGACTATCGTATGTTTGTTTAAGGAACTTTCTGTGACTGTAAAACCATGATTTTGGCTAGTGATAAGGACCTTGCCAGTTTGAATATCAAGAACAGGGTGATTTGCCCCATGATGACCGAATTTCATTTTCTCGGTTTTTGCGCCGCTCGCTAGAGCGAGCAACTGATGACCAAGGCAAATACCAAATATTGGAATTCCTTGTTTTAGAATGTCCTTGATCGCCTTTATGGCATAACTACAGGGTTCTGGATCACCGGGACCGTTTGACAAAAATACACCATCAGGCTCTAGATCGAAAACATCTTGAGCAGGTGTTTTTGCCGGTACAACTCGAGTTTGGCATCCTCTGCTTGAAAGTAGTCTGAGAATATTTTTCTTAATCCCAAAGTCATAAGCAACCACTTTGAATTTTGAAGCGGGTGGATTGAGATAACCTTGTTCAATATCCCAAACTGATTCCTTCCAATCATATGCATCTGACACTGAGACATATTGGGCAAGATCCATACCTAACAGTCCGGGAAAATCTCGTGCCTCGGTCAATGCTGTTTGTGCATCGATATTCTTACCCGCCAAAATGCATCCTCTTTGTGCACCTTTGGTTCTCAAGATTCGAGTTAACCTACGAGTGTCAATATCGCTGATTCCTTGCCGATTGTGAGCTTTCAGATAATCTGTAAGCGAGCTATTCGAACGCCAATTACTGATCAACCTTGAACAATCCCGAACGATTAAACCGGAGCAAAATATCTGCTCTGATTCTCGGTCTTCCCGATTGGTACCAACATTGCCGATGTGGGGATAGGTTAATGCAACTAATTGTCGAGCATAAGATGGATCGGTCAAAATCTCCTGATATCCGGTCATTGAAGTATTAAACACTACTTCCCCTGACCGAATTCCATCAGCACCAATTGATTTTCCTTCAAAAACTGTTCCGTCTTCAAGTGCAAGTATGGCTTTCGATTGCAATGGTTTCTCCGATAACCGTTGTTTATGATGTCAATCTAATTTACTTGATCAACTCTGAATCGATGATAATCCGTCTCAATGGCTTGTAGATTCTACAACCACTCATTACAATTTACAAAAGTATCAAAACAGACGATATCACCGATAAAAAACCTGAATTAATAATTCATAAAGTTCGCGCTTTTGATGCTTTTTTTCTCCATTCTCCCGGATGAAAGGATATCTTGTCCCCCCATATACCGATCTTTGCTCTCCTCGCTCTTCGCTCTGCATGCTTGTACGTATCACCATAGGCTGATATAGCATAGCCTTTTTCTACCAACCAAGAATTTACATCAATACCATCACATTGAACGATACCAACTGTCCTTCGATATTTATCTTTCGAAATCACTTCGACTTGAACAGAGCGACCGCTGATGAATTGCATTAATTCCTCCTTCACGAATTCGCCTTGGTCATACCACTTGCCGTCGATCCTTTGAGCCATTTGACCCATTTCAGGTGCATCGATCCCATGAAGTCGAATTGACGCATCGCCGACACGTATTGTATCCCCGTCAACAATGTATGGTGAACCATTGAATTTGTCACGAAAGCTAACTTTGATAATCTTCCAGAACAAACCCCACAATGTTGGCCTTCTTGGGAATAAGAGTTTATTCAGGCTAGCTGGTCTGAAATTGGGCGTGCTCAACCCTGGTATACGAATTTTTGTTGATCTTCGGGGATTCGTAATCTGTCGAATAATCGATCGTGACCTTCTGGTATTGAATAAAGAGCGTGAACGTCTTGGTCGAAACATCTTGATAGCACATTAATGATTAATGATTAACTTGGGTCAGATTGTAACCTGTATTGTTAACAGGATTGATTGAGCACAAATTAC
>JAPOUQ010000013.1 GCA_026708585.1 Gammaproteobacteria bacterium | reverse complement strand
TTGCCGAATGGGTGCTCGTGGATGATTCCCAGATTGTCAAGATTCCCGATCACATTCTTAGTTTAACACCCAAAAATTCATCTTTCAGACCACTAGATTTGTCCCGATCATTCGGAATTCAAACTAAGAATCTGGATCAGCTACTACTAGCTGAAAGGAAGCATTGGTGGAAAAAAGGGTTCATATAGTCGTTGCCGTTACCTTCGCCGTAAATCACAACTGCATAGTAATGACCGGGCATAAAGCCATAATAACTAAGAAGGTTCCACTTGGTTATTATTCGATATTAGAGACACCTTTTCTGGTCCGGTGTAACCAACCTTTTTTAAAGTCAATTACCGTAACCTTTGTTCTGTTTGTCAGCCCAGATATAATAACATTATACCCTGAGCAGGGTATATAAGTTTTGTAATCGTTTCCACTTCGGGTGTCGTTGAGGTGCATGCTCTCGACCCAAGCAACCAAGAGGCCCCTGCAGGCCGAGCCATCGCCAACACCAATACGGCAGAATATAGTTAGGAGAGGGATAAATGTCGCCAGTCGCGTCATGAGTTAATCCTTCAAGGTGAATGTATGCAACAATGTAATGTAGCGGCTTTTTCGAGGTAGAAACAGGAAATTTTTCTATCGAAGCTTTTGCAATCAAAGATGATACAAAATCACTCAAGACTACTCATCACTTAATTGTACTTTCTAGGCACTCATAAACATTCCGCCATTAAGAGGTATGTTTGCACCTGTCATGTATGCGCTACGATCATCTGCCAACCAAGAAACGACATAGGCTACCTCTTCTGGGGTTGCCATTCTTTTCATGGGAACTTGGTCTATTATTTGTTCAAGCACATCTGGGGGCATTGTCTGTGTCATTGAAGTTGCGACATACCCTGGTGAAATTGTATTGACGGTTACTCCTTTACCAGCTGTCTCCTGAGCAACTGCCATTGTGAAGCCATGCAAACCGGCTTTTGAAGCGGAATAGTTGGCTTGCCCAATTTGCCCTTTTTGACCATTGACTGATGAGATATTAATGATTCTGCCAAAGCCTCGTTCAATCATTCCTTTTACGACTGGTTGGGTAACATTGAACACGCTATCAAGATTGGTATTGATGACTGTTTTCCATTGTTCATGGGTCATTCTTTTAAGTGTTTTATCACGTGTAATACCGGCACAATTCACCAATATATCAATGTGTTGATATATTTTTTCTAGATTTTTTATTAAATTGGATGCCTGCTCATAATTGGTCACATCAACAGGCACAATGGTAAAATCGTATCCCGCTTTCCGATTCTCACTTTGCCATCTTTCGGCCGCGTCTTTTTCAGGGGGGAAATAAGTTGCGATAATATGACAATTGTTGTCATGGAGTTCTTTGCAAACTGCAGATCCAATACCGCCGGTCCCACCTGTTACTAAAGCATTTTTCTTCGACATAAAACATCTCCGATCAAGGTAATTCATGTTTTTTAAACTCATGAGCGCTTGTGCAACGCACAAATACATTACTCCCTGAAGGTGTTTGGGTCAAGTATTTTTTGTGCGGTGCAATGATAAAGTCGTATTGGGGTATATATACTGGTTTCACAACGAGTAGACACTTCGAATTAATTTTCAAAGATAAATGATTGTGGTTCATTATTGGTCTATTTCGAATTGTCAAATAATCAGACTTAGAATTGATGTCTCCTTCAGAATTCAGTCTAGATAATCAAGTTCAGTAACTAGAGATCAGCCAATGCACGAGAGGTGATCACCAGCAATCTGGTGAGATTGATTGAGTATTTTTAAATTTAGGTATTTCTGAAGCCCTGGAGAAAATTTAGGACTAAAAAACAGAGCAGAGGGGACTCTTATGAACGAGTTAAAGAACCAGGAAATTTTGAGATTGCCTGGCGAAGACAACACTTCGACTCTTTTCAAAAATCAATCTTCTCCTTTCTTATCATCTTGCTTGGTCAGAGACGAGAACCAATCTTGCTGCATTTTTTGCCACATCTGCATATTTTGCTGACCCACGCTTGACCAGAAATTCAACGGATTTTGGTCCAGCATCTCATTCATGCGTGACTGGAAATGCTCTTGTTGTTGCTGAAAAAAAGCGAGGCTTTGATTCATAAAATTAGCAAAGTGCTGGTTTTGATTTCCACCGTAATAACGAATGAAACGCTGTAAGTTTTCATTCGTGAAGAGAGGATCTTTTTCGGATTCCTGATCAATGATAATCTGAAGCAGAATACTTCGCGTTATGTCTTTTTTTGAATGTGCATCAACAACTTTAAAATCTACGTTATCAATGATCAACTTTTTTACTTCAGTGAGAGTAATATACCGACTTTCCTCCATGTCATAAATTCGACGATTTGGGTACTTTTTTATAATTCGAAAATCTTGCTCTTCGTTCATCAGATAATTCTTGGTAGTGGTATATCAATTCAATAAATCAGTTACTTGCTATTTCAGTATCCAGAAGTTTCAAAACAAAGGGAGTTAAAAGAACTTCATGAGTAACCTAGCTCATATGTTCCATCTATCATATCACACACGTTCGTGAATGCTTTTTGCTCCTGCGTACAGAGTGAACGATATCATTGTGAGTTTTGTATTGAGACATAATCTTGATATTCGTCAAAACAGCGCCAATTACAGATGCAATATACATTGATCGAATGGAAAAAAAGATTCGATAAAATAAAACCTGGAAGTAAAATCAATTGATTATGATTTTTGCCCTCAGTTCTTCTAATTTGTAACTTTGCTAGTGGTGTACTGGTATTATAAATTTCCATTAAATCATATTTTTGCATTTTACAACATATCTCCTTCTAACAAGGTATAACCAACTGATTCACCAAATAATCAATAAAGATCAACAATTATGAAAAGAGTTCCAAAATGAATACTATGACGGGTATCACCACCGAAGAATATAAAGAGAAAATGGAAGAAATGGAGAAATTGATGAAAGAAACCGCCTCCGAATATGGGATTGTTGATCTTGATCCATTTAATCTGGTTGAGACTTGGCAGCAGTGGTATGAAGCAATGCTCAAGAACCCAGAAAATTTCATCGAGACAGGCCTAAATTATTGGCAAGACTCTATGAAACTATATCAACAGACTGCTATGCAGTTGATGGGGGTTGATACCGAACCCATCATTCAGGAAGGAAAGGGGGATCGAAGGTTTCGTCATCAGGCCTGGGAAGAACAACCAATCTTCAATGCGATTAAACAATCGTATCTACTGAGTTCAAAATGTTTTCGAGATTTAGCATCCAATACCGAGGGCATTGATAAACAAACTGCCAAAAAGATGACTTTTTTTACTGAGCAATATATCAACAGTTTATCTCCGACCAACTTTGCTCTAACGAACCCAGAAGTTATTGAAAAAGCCGTAGAAACGAAAGGTGAAAATCTGTTGAATGGGTTACAAAATATGCTCGATGACATCAAGAAGGGTAGGGGCACGCTCAAAATCAGTATGACTGATACAGATGCATTTGAACTAGGGAAAAATATCGCAACTTCACCTGGCAAAGTAGTTTTTCGGAACAAAATGTTTGAATTATTGCAATATGAACCTAGCACAGAAACTGTCAACAATATACCATTACTTATTGTTCCGCCATGGATTAATAAATACTATGTACTGGATCTTCAGCCAGAAAACTCCTTTATCAAATGGCTGTCTGATCAAGGTCATACCGTATTCGTGATGTCTTGGGTAAATCCTGATGAGAGTTATCAGGATGTTCAGTTTGATCACTATGTTCTTGATGGGTTAGTAACCGCCCTTGATGCGGTAAAACAGGCCACCGGTGAGAAAAGATTCAATGTTATAGGCTATTGTATTGGCGGTGCATTACTTGCAACTGCTCTTGCGTATCTTCGATCAACAGGAGACAACAGAATCAACACAGCCACTTTCCTAACTACAATGCTTGATTACTCTGAACCCGGTGAACTTGGAGTCTTTACTGATAAAGAGCAACTGGAGAGTCTGAAGGAAAAAATGAGTGAAAAAGGCTATCTAGAAGGAGACTACATGGCTGGTGTCTTCAATATGCTCCGATCAAATGATCTTATCTGGTCATTTTATGTAAATAACTACTTATTAGGTAGAAGCCCCAAGGCCTTCGATTTGCTGTACTGGAACTCCGATTCAACAAGAATGCCAGCTAATATGCACACTTGGTACATTAAGAATTTCTATGTTGAAAATAAACTCAAAGAAGCGAATGGTGTCAGTATTAATGGCACAGGCATTGACCTATCAAAAATTGATATTCCGACCTGCTTTGTATCCACTGTGGAAGACCATATCGCTCCTTGGAAATCCACTTATGCAGGTACCCAACTTGTCTCAGGGTCAGTGAAATTTATTTTGAGTGGGTCAGGGCATATAGCAGGTATTATTAACCCACCTCTAGCTAAGAAATACAATTATCGTACAACCGACAGTCCACCAGCTAATCTGGAGGAATGGGTTCAAAATGCAGAAATTAGCGAGGGATCTTGGTGGCCTGAATGGGAGAATTGGATCTCGGATAAGTGCGGTAAAAAAATAGCCGCTAGGATTCCTGGAGATGGAAAACTTGGTATTATTGAAGAAGCTCCCGGCACTTATGTCCGAGCCCGGCTAGATGCCGATACAAAATTAAAAAATGATGAATAATTGGAGGATTAGATAGTGAATTCTGTAGCAATTGTAACGGGTGGAACCCGTGGTATTGGAGAGGCGATCAGCCTTGCTCTCAAAGAAGCTGGTCATCGGGTGGCAGCTACCTATGCTGGCAGTAGTGAAAAATCCGAGTTGTCAGCAAAGAATTTTTCTGAAAGTACAGGCATTTCAACCTACAAGTTTGATGTCGCGGATTTTAAGGCTTGTCAGGCGGCCGTGAATCAGGTAGAAGAAGACCTCGGACCAATTGGCGTTTTAGTAAACAATGCCGGAATTACTCGTGATGGAACCATGCATAGGATGGACTATGACCAGTGGAATGATGTTATTCAGACCAACCTTTCATCTTGTTTCAACATGAGTCGAGCTGTAATTGAGGGTATGCGAGAACGAAAATTTGGACGAATTGTAAATATCGGTTCTGTCAATGGGCAGGCTGGGCAATATGGTCAGGTAAATTACGCAGCTGCGAAGTCTGGTATCCATGGGTTTACAAAAGCCTTAGCTCAAGAAGGTGCCAAAGTAGGGATTACTGTTAATGCAATCGCTCCAGGCTATGTATTGACAGATATGGTGCGTGCAGTTCCTGAGAAAGTACTGGAGAAAATAATCTCGACGATTCCAGTTGGGCGTTTGGGGAATCCGGAAGATATTGCTCGGGGAGTAATGTTTCTTGTTAGTGAAGACGCTAGTTTTATCACTGGATCAACCATTGATATCAATGGTGGTCAGCACATGTATTAAATGCAAAAAAAATCGGTGAATCCTGATCACAGAGGGCTATTCGATTTTTATGGCATAGAGCGTCTCGAATATTAAACGCAAACGATGCGGTTATTAGTGCGGAGTTTGCAATTATAACTGTTTGAAAGGAATGAAACATTATTACAAGCTCTGGATATCCACCCGCAATGGGACTGATCGGCCAACTATCTCGTGGTTCGCCTGATCTTGTATGAAAAAGTCAGTACGCCAGAGAATTTGTTGATTCATGTTCTCAACCAAATATAGAAAATTCAACAGGCTTTTTCACTGGCATCAAGATTTTCTCGAAAACCAGTTGTTCTTGCGATTTCAACAATCTTGACGATGTCAGCCTGTATCCTCCCTTTGCATCAATTTACAGATACTCGGATTATGATATCGAGACTGTGCTTGCTCTGGAACTTGAAAGGTTGGAATGGGAGATGATTCGAGACAGGTATAACAGTTATAAGTGGCAGGGTACCGCGAAGTTCTTCAATCCTCATGACAACTTCCATCTGTTCAAGAAATATAAATTTGACGAACACTGGTTCTAGTCTGGCAATCCGAGTTATCTGTTATCGAATGCTAGAGAAGAACAAAGTCAGTCCCATGCAAGTAGAAAATCGTGGAGTTTAGGCGTCTTTATTACCAAACTTCAACCGAATACATTCGGTCATGAGGTATTGCTGTAGTCAAATGTATTCCTTTAGAGATAGAACATATCAAATCCACACAATTCGAGTAGATTCGACGCATCATCTCTTAGTGCGGTAAATTACAACTAATCTTCATTTACAGTATTTTTGATTATTAATCAGCCATTCTGCCATTTGGGGAAGTATTGTACGGTGAGCTTTGTCACCGATCATTAGCCCGATATGGCCTCCATCATATGAAATTTCTGTATATAGGTCTTGGGATATGTGATATTTCAGCGCACAAGCGGATTCTGGAGGCACCAAATGATCGGCAGTTGCATATAAATTAAGAACTGGACATTCAATATTGAGTAAATTTACAACATGTTCGCCAAGTTTCAAACCACCTCTAACAAGTTTGTTTTCCTGATAAAACTGATGCATAAACTGGGCAAACGCTTTACCCGGCTGATCAGGGCACTCAAAGACCCATTGATCAACTAAAGCAGTCGACTTCAGTTTATTGATTGACTCAGAGTTTTGAATCAACCGTATATTCCGCTTTATTTCTTCAAAGGGACGAAGTGATTGAAAGAGTAGGGTGATCATTTCACCAGGAATATTGACTGGTCTTTGTTCAAGTTGAGTGAAATCAACTTTTCTTGACCACTTCCATATAATATTCTCACCAGCTTGAAAATCAACCGGTGTAACTATTGTCACAAGACTTCGGATTTTTTCAGGGTGAAGACTGGCATAACATAAACTGAATGTACCGCCTTGACAAATACCTATAAGGTCAACTTTGTCTACATTGTATTGTTGCAAAATAAAGTCAATCGAATTATCAAGGTAGTCATGAACATAGACGGATAAATCTCGCATTCTAGCCTTGTCATTTACTAAACCCCATTCAACCAAAAAGACCTTGTGCCCTGACTCGATTAAGCGACAAACGAGGGATTGTTGTGCAGTTAAGTCGATTACATACGGATAATTAACATGAGAATAGACAATTAGTACTGGCGGTGACTGATTTCTAGAACCAAGAAATTTGCGAATTCGGATGCCTTCATGTTTAAAGCATATCTCATTTGCTGTATGCCAATCTTGTTTGATTTTCAGATTCAGAAAGTTTTCTGCCAAACATCCATACTTTTCCCGAAAAGCGTCAATTTCTGCTTCAATATTCGATTTTTTGATGTCTTCATTCATTCGTATGGTCCTTGGCTTTGATAGAACCAGTAGATACCTTTAGTGAGAAATTAATTAATTCTGAAATACAATCAATTAATTCTTCTGAGTGGATAAATTCAAAATATCTTTTGTCGCATGTCTCTATCCATATATTGAAGAAATCCTCAAATGTCATGGCATTATTTGCATGTTCGGATACTAGATCGATAAATTCATCAATGATTTTCGGCGCGATATCGGCCAACATCTGGGTCAGCCGAGAATATTTGAGTAGAGAGTTTTCCTGGATCAATGTAGCATTCACGGACCCCATACCTGATAAGTTGGAATTCAAGAAGTTCGGGGTCGCCTGATGCCATGAATTCAAGAGCAATTTTCGGATAACTTCTCGTTGCTCGGGTTCTCCATTGGCAATCCATTTCATTATTGGACGATAGCAATTGGCAATTTGGATATAAAAGGCACTGGAATAAAGATATTTTTCGAATGGATCAGTCTGGAATGATGTCATTGAATTGAGTACGAAGATGTAACGCTCAGCTTAACTATGAGTAGTTCAATTATATTCATGAATCAGAATTTGGGCAGATTTGATGGCTATTTCACTATAATCCTAGCCAATTTGTAAATTTTGAGAGATTTCCCATATGAATTATCAAGCTGGAATTACTGCACCAATAACCAATCATGCGATTTTTATCGAATATGGAATCATAAACACCAAGCTTGTAGCCAAATCACTGGAAACGCTGAGTGAAGAGTTAAAGGATACCGAGCATATTGTAGGCATCGGAAGCCCTTTGATCGAAGCCCTGAATTCGAAAGTCCCAGGCTTGAAAAGATTTCCACAATACTCAAACCATTTATATCACATACCGATTACGCAATATGCACTGTTTACGATTTTACAAGGAGATGAACTAGCCCCTCTGGATGTTCTAGCGGATACAGTAAGTAAAAAAGTATCTGAAGCATTTGAAGTTGCAGAAAAAACCAAAGGATTCAAATACCAGGAGGGTAGGGACTTAACTGGTTTTGAATATGGGACTAATAATCCGTCTGGTGATGCAGCGATTTCAACAGCTATCGTCAATGATAAGCGAAAAACCTTACTGGGCAGCTCCTATGTCACTATTCAACGCTGGGTGCATGATTTTGATGCATTTAATAATATGCAGAATGAGGAGAAGGACAAGCGTATTGGGCGCTACCGAGGAACGAATGAAGTATTCGACGCCCCACGATATGCACATGTTAACAAAACAGCACAAGAGAATTTCGACCCCCAAGCATTTATATTACGGCGATCTATGCCTTGGTCCGATAACAGGGGTAGGGGTTTAGTTTTCATCGCTTTTGGTAATACCTTACGAGCTTTTGATGTCCAAATGAAAAATATGATCGGTCTCGAAGACAACATTTCAGATGGCGTGTTTGACTTTTCAATGCCCGCTACTGGTGCCCACTATTGGTGCCCACCGATTGAAGATGGAAAATTGGATTTGTCATTAGTTCTAACCTGATCAAATCTAGCATAGACTGAACCAAACTTTGAACAATGTGAAATCCACATTGTGTAAAACTTTTTGTGTGCTTTTTAATACAAGCAGCAGAACCTTCTGATCTTCTGAACCTATAGTTATCTTCAAGCTGAAAATGGAGGGGAGTGGTTCAAGTATCCTGTCTGAATATCCATTGTAAGGCACATATTACCATACATCTATAACTTTACATAATATACATTATACGAAGTATTAATTTCAGCAAGGTTTGGTCAATCGTCAGGACCATTGGCATTCTCTTCGTGCGCCTGCCAGTTCTGGGCTTCAATAAAAATCCTAGCTACCTCTGGATACTTTTCCTTTATCTGCTTCTCTAGTCTGGATATAGTTCTCTCTACAGCACCAGCACTGATATTGTCATGAAAGTCAATACTGATGTTGAGCAGAATATCTTCGGGACCCAAATGCATAGTCAATATCTCATTAATTGTGAGAATATTTGATTCTCTAAGCACAAGTTTACGGATGCCAGTAATTACTTCAGAACTTGCTGATTCACCAATAAGCAACCCCTTGGTTTCAAACGCGAGCAAAGCTGCTGTACAACCTAGAATCATTGCAATTGCTATTGATGCAGCTGCGTCATAAATTGGGTTTCCGGTTATTTGAGCAAGTAATAGGCCAATAAAGGCTGCTGTAAGACCCAGTATCGCGGCACTATCCTCAAAAAGAACCGTAAAAACTGCTGGGTCTTTGCTGGACTTGAAGGCCTTGATATAACCTAAGTTCCCTTTTCTTTTTCGAAATTCTCGAAAAGCAACAGTCCATGCACTAGCTTCAAAAATCAACGCAAAGCCCAATACAAAATAGTTTATATGGATATTGGTGAGTTCAGTTGGATTCTCGATCTTACTGATCCCAGCATACAATGAAACCCCCGCTCCTATTGCAAAAATCAAAATTGCAACAACAAATGTCCAAAAATAGAGTTCCATTCCATACCCGAATGGATGTTTTTCATCAGCTGGACGAGAAGACCGTTTCAAACCCCAGAGCACTAAAATTTGATTACTGGTATCAACAATAGAATGAACTGCCTCACTGAGCATGGCGGCACTACCAGTGATTGCCGAGGCAATCGCTTTTGTTACGGCAATCAGCGCATTAGCAATGATGGCCGCCAATACCACCCATTTTCTGCCTGTTTTTGGTTTCAAATTAAATGAATCTCGAAAAAGAATAATCCTTTATTGTAAAAAGAAATTACCGGTTGCTTTATATCCTTGTCAACTGACAATAAAGTACCGGGGAAACCATAATTTTAATTTTTTTGATCATGTTTATTATTTTAACTATTCATTTTATAAAATTGAATATATTGAATATATATTTTTATTCTAGAATTATTCTAACTTTGTTCTATGTGTTTCATTCCTATATTTCATGCCTGTCTAATGAATCAAAATCATCGTAAAATCAAATATCAAAGACCTGGTGAATTAAGTAGAGGTTGCCCTACCCCAGATCATCAATTTATCTGTTAATCTTGTTAAGCACATAACCACCAATCTACTCATGCCTAATGTTCTGATTGTTTCAAACTGCCCTTCCCCAAACACACGCCGATTGCAACAAGCAGTCAAACAAGGTTGTCAAAACGAAGAATTGATAAATATCAAAATTCGGTGTAAAGAACCTTGGGAAGCAGACCACCGAGATGTTCTATGGTCTGATGGTGTAATTCTGGGAACCACCGAGAATTTTGGATACATGAGCGGAGCAATTAAGGATTTCTTTGAAAGGATTTATTATCCGTGTCTCACTGAAACTGAGGGAAAACCAGTCGCTTTGTTCATCAAAGGCGGATTGGATGGTCAAGGTGCGAAAATAAGTGTTGAAAGAATTTTATTGGGCCTCAAGTGGAAACTAATTCAACCCCCCTTAGTATTGAAGGGAGATTTTTGCGATGAGTTTGTCATCCAGTGTGTTGAACTCGGAACACTCATGTCTGCCGGACTTGAAGTTGGCATCTATTGAGATAATCATAATAAACCGTTATTCAATTTCTTTCAGGAGAATGACCTGACTGATTTATCGACCCTTCCGCCCTAGCCGCAGCCTCTAGTTCTGTAATTCGCTCCTCAAGTTCACCTATTCGCTTAACTGCACGCTCCACAATTTTTTTTTGAACTGTTAATTGTTCCGATGTTACTAGATCTAGTCCCTCCAAATTACTGCGAACAATCGCCTCAATGTTTGATTTAAAATCTTTCGCCAAACCGATAGGCAAAGACTCTTCAATATTTCGGGCAATTGTTTTTATTCTATCCTGAATAGGCATTAGTTTGCTACCAAAAGTTCAATATAGGATTCACTTCTGATTCTAGCTATCCATGAATCAAAGTGCGAGTTGACTTTCCTATTGTATATCATATCACGCGCCCGATCTTTAATGACTTCCTGAACGATATTTCGCTTTCTCGTTTCAAGTACTTCTATCAGATAATACCCAAACACAGCAGAAATAGGCTCACTCAACTGATTTATATCCAAATCCGAAATTGCGCGTATTAATTGTGGATCGATATCATCAGGATTCACCCAACCTAAATCCCCTCCATTAACTGAAGAACTACGATCATCTGAAAATTTTCGTGCAAGGCTTGCAAAATCTTCTCCAGATTTAATTTTATTGTAAATTTCATGGGTAAGTTCTAAGGCTTCTTCATTAGAGATTTGCTTTTGACTTGAATCAATCAAAATTTGGCGCAATCGAATTTGGGTTGCGATTAATTCATCGCCCTGCTTTGAGTGTATCACGAACAAATGCAAGATATCCGATATCTCAAGTATATCGGTGACCGATTCAGAACCGGCCTTTTGGATTGCAGACACAACTTGCTCTGGAATTTGAGATAACTCTCTAGAACCTAAATAATCATAGTCCAGATTAGTACTGTCATTGGTTACTATCGCTTGTTCTAAGCTCTGACCAGCCAATACCTGTGTTCTAATCTGCTCTAGGTATTCCCGCCGAACTTGTACTTGCTCTATATCAAGATCTCCTATAGGAATTCTTAAATGGGATAATTCATAGGACTCATTCACTTTAAATAAATCAGGATATGACTTCACAAATTGCTCTATTTCCTGATCGTTAACTCGAATAAACCGAGATACCTGACTACTTACAATTTTTTGTATCAGAATTTGCTCGGTCATTGATTGCCTGAATTCTGCTTCCGTTATGTTATTTGCTGACAACCTCCTCAATAACTGCTCTTCTGTAATCCCGTTTTGTTCACTGATATTTCTTATCGCAATATCTAACTCACTTTCACTCACATCCATGCCCTTCCGTAAAGCCTCTTGAACTTGGAGCCTTTGCTCAATTAGCGCATTGAGTTCTACTTTGTCAACCACCAGCGGTTGATTCTCTGCAAGAATTGTGTCACCACTCCCGAGCTGCTTTAGATTTAAATGAGATCCATAATCCGACAGTGTAATTGCATCATTATTGACGATGGCTATCACTCTGTCCAAATTAGAACTAAACGCAGCAATTGCAATCCATAAACTACAAATAAAAACAGTTAAGTTGGTAATATGCTTTTCCATTTTGAGCGTATTCTTTCGTTATATGATTTCTGATCTAATTTCCACCAAGACCTTTAAGACGAAATGAAATCATAACCCGATTATCCATTTTTCCATCATTTTGGTACCGTTGAAAATTCAAACCTAATGACCAACAACAATTCAAATATGTACTACTAAGTTCAGTAAATCGAAATCGATCATCAAGAATAGAATAATGAGTCCTAAGACCATAGAGCCAATTGTTAGCAAATTTCTTGTTGTGATCCAGTTTGATATATTCTCTTTCATCCGAATCCTGAATATAACCCGCTTCACTCCAAGTTTTACTATTGACTTCATATCTTGATAATAATGAAACGTAAGTGAATTGATCCGACTCATCTGACCAGTTTGTAACCCCATTGACCTTCCATTTTTGACTCAAAGTACCATCAAATTCGAATAACAAATCCGATGATTCTCTCTTCTCTTTCGAGGTCGACTTGGCATCTGCAATAATCTGTCTATCCTCAAAATAATACACTTGACCCACACTAACCTTGCCCACTTCTCTTCCAGTGTCTTGTCTGATCACTCGGCTTGTTAGTCCGACTGTCAATTGACGCGTATCCCCTACCCTATCACCCCCGAAAAATCGATTTTCTCTAAAATAATAAGAAAGGCTGTTGGCATTACCCAAACCTGTATCGAATTTTGGAAACTTATCTTGTGTCTCTCTGATAGGAACAGATAGATAAAATAAGCGGGGTTCTAGAGTTTGCATATAACTATTTCTGTTAAGCGAAATACTCCTTTCAAAAAATAATTTTGAATCGATACTCCAGACCGGAATATTTTCCTTTAATCGATCGTTATCACTATTCCCATCTCTTAAGTCATAACGAATTGAATGCAGGGTAACTTTTGGTTCTATATATCCATATACTGCTCTAATAGGTATAGATAATTGTGGAATGAATCGAAGGCGTGAACCATCGACTCTATCGACTGCATGCCTATACCGTGTTAACTCGGTTTTTGCTCCAATCTCAAATATTGACACTTTCCGATTTTGAAGCTGTAACTGGAATTCCGGAAATAAGTCATACGGTTGATCATCATCACGAAAATGATTACTAGTTCGCTCGTGCCCAACTGCTCTAGCTCTGAATCGTATCAATTGATTGTTTGATGAAAAACTAACTTTTTGCCTAGAAAAGACCGATGCCCTTGAATCAATATTATCGGCAAAATCGGACTGATAATCTGTATCGGAATACTTCTCGATATCAACATCTAATCTAAGTTTATTCGAAAACAACTGTCTATGACGATAGGAAAGTGCATAACGATCATCCTTATAAATATCATCATCAGGCAAGACCTCACCTTTCATTATCCCATCAGAATTTGATGTCAAATAACGAGTTTCTCCGGTTAGTTGAAGCCCTCGCCTACTCACTATGCTCGGTATAATCGTTGCATCAAACTGCGGGTGAAGATTTAGATAGTATGGTAAGGATAAGATAAAACCAGAACTTCTCTGATATCCTAGTCGAGGAAATAAAAATCCAGACATGCGTTCTCTGGTGATCGGAAAATAAACCCTCTTGAAATAGAAAATAGGCACATTCTTAAACCGAATAACCATATTCTCTGCCCTACCCTGTCCTCGACTATGATCCAGTTTCATTTCGCTTGCCGTGAGTTTTATATCGGGATCTTTTCCAGGACATGTAGTCAAAGTTGCATTGTAAATAACCTGATCACTCTCACCATTAATTTCAATGGTCTGTGCAGTGACTTTTGCTAAAATTTGATATCCACTATCCGAAAGATACGGGTTATTGAACTGTGCAAGAGATTGGTTTTGTTCTGGTATTGACAATGATCGCTCGACAAGGTGAATCTGGGCATCATCAGTCATTTCACCCTTGAACATATCAATATGAATCTTCATTTTTTTAGCCATTAAGGGATGACCATCTTTGGTATAGAGCAAAACATTTCCAAAAAACCGAGCAATCCGTGTAGCTTCATTGTATTCGGCTCGTTCAGCGAAAATTCCATTGTGTTCATTCTTTATATGTACATGACCATCAATAAACCAGACGCCTTGACCATCAGAACGAATGTTATCTGCCTCAATTAATACTGAACCGTTCTTTTGTAATTTTTCAGTAAAACGATGAGACGAGGAGTTTTTTTTAAAGTGATGTAAAACAGTTGGGCTGAATCCTCCCGATTGAAAATTACAGAACGGTGGCGCATTAGGAGGGAGGTTATTGGACAATGGCGGTTTGAAGTCAGATGCGAATGATGTAAGATAAACTGATGTCAAAACCGCCATAAATATTCCACGAAAATACATTGCATTGAAGAAATTGATGGCAGGAAGCCTAAACTACTTTTTGAGTGTTTATTATAATTTGCTAGTCAATAGCATTCTATAATTAGTTATTCAATAATTTTTCCTGGTGATCAAATTGTTTCGAATAAAATTACTCTAAATTTCATCGACCGATATATAATTTCGTTGACAAATTTCGATATAAAGAGACATTCTGGAACAAAATGGATGCGATGATACTTGCAGCTGGTCAGGGAACCAGAATGCTACCCTTGACTGAAAAAACCCCAAAGCCCTTACTCAAGGTTGGCGGACACAGTCTACTTGACTATCACTTATCTCTATTAGCTGATTTAGGGCTAAAAAAAGTGGTGATCAACGTCTCACACCTCCATGAGAAAATTGATAAATATCTAAAAGAAAACAGTCATTTAAAAATTGATATTGATTTATCTGTTGAGGAGTCAGGCCCTATCGGAACAGCTGAAGGTATTCGACAATGTGTTCATAAATTCACCGATGATCTCGTCTTTGTGATGAGTGGTGATCTCTTTACTGACTGCCGACCACAAAATCTGGAACTGGATGATGGTTATGACGCACATTTAGTTCTGGTCCCAAACCCTAATCACCGGTCAATGGGTGATTTCCTATTTCACGATGGCATTTTACAACCATTGGATAACCAAAAGATCGGGCTAACATTCTCTGGAATCGGTATATATCGGACTGAACTTTTTAGAGATTCGAAATACACATCGAATGATTTGGGTGATATGCTTCGCCAACTGGTCAAAGAAGGCAAGGTATCGGGTGAAGTATACGAAGGGATATGGGTTGATGTTGGAAATATTGAGCGACTCGAAGAAGCTAGGGAATTGGCGGACTCATCCTTATAAGTGCTTAAACTGAAAAGAATTTCAGAATGTAATTTTCTAATTTATTCATGGCATCTTTGATGCTAACCTGACCCACAAGTTCCGATAACTGAGTCATTTCCAGATTCGGTATACCGCAAACCTCAATATGTTTAAATGGTCGTAAATCCATGTTGATATTAATACTGATTCCATGATAACAATAAGTAGTTGTTGTATGCAGACCTAATGAGGCAATTTTACTTCCATCAACATACACTCCAGGGGCGCCTTCTTTGCGATTGGCACTAACCTTATAACTTGCTAGAAATTCAATAATCATTTCTTCTAATTTATAAACTAGCGATTTAGGGCCCAAACGACGCTTACGAATATTCAGGAGAAAATAGGCAATTAACTGGCCTGGGCCGTGATAAGTCATTTCCCCACCACGGTTCGTTTTCACAACCGGTATTTTTGTGTCCTTGAGCACTGGGCGTGAGACCTGTCGAATTCCTGTTGAATATACTGGATTGTGTTCGAGCAACCATACTTCATCTGCCATTTCCATAGACCGCTTTTTGGTAAATTGCTTCATTGCATACTCTGTCTCAAGAAAATCAACGCATCCCAAATTCTTCAAAATTATTGGCTGTTTGATCGCTGTCATAGGTAAATTCATAATAAATACAGCACTTGTTCTTGTATGCTCAAGTGTTCATGTAATTTTTTTTGTTCTCTCTCACTTGTGATCGAAAAACGACAAGTAAATGAGTGATACTTACCAAACCTACTAGACCTACGAGAAATCGATATAATGCTTTCTTCTGGTAGTATTTCACCAAGTAATTTCCTCACATTCTTTTCTCCATTTTCCACTGCTTTCAGAAATATCTTGATCTCAACGATACAAGGATATTTACGCTCACTTTCGCTACACCCATTCTTACCGTTTCGTTTTCTTGATGAATGGGTTTCTTTGGGCGAAACTGGATTCATAATGAAATATGAAAAATCGAAGTATATTTGAATGTATTATTAAATACTTTCATAGAGTTTGACTACATTATCGAAAAATCTTTAAGAAAAAAGTTGAAGTTTGATTCAACTACTCTGTCTGAAAGATAGAATCTACTTGTTCGTTCCTTCTTTGAGTCATAAGAACTTGGTATACACTAGACCGTAATTGCAATTGGCGTTGATCGTTTTCTTCTTAAACTGCATTCAGATTGAGGTGAGACAACATCATATCTTCGCAGTTTTGCAGCAGTGATCGACTTCGGACTACTCAGAAAGTTCTCATAACTTGAGTTCCTGCCCTTCATTTCCTCACTCATGATGTCTATTTTGATTCTGATAAATCAGTAGAAGAAGAAAACCATCTACCAAATAGACGTCTTGTTTGATCGATTATTTTTTTGTGCCATGGCCCTTCAGGATAATCACCAATCACTTGTAATGATGACCGTAGTATGGGTTGATTATCATACTTTATCTGAATATAGCCTATTTGTTGCGCATTCGTCAGTGGGGCATCAATGGTTTTCGGCAACTCAAAACTTGCCGATAACTTGTCTCTTTTTGTTTTGGGATAAATCAATCGAATCCCCTCCGCAACCCCAACAGCAACTTCGGCCTTGTTCCCCATGTATAAAGGTATACCCGCAACGGCGGTATTTTTCTTTAAGACATCAATCGAATCATAAGATGAATATCCATATCGAATGAGTCCATGCACTTGATTTGCCCGTATTATCTTGTTCTTTGCTCCAATAACTCCAGCAATCAACCTGAAGTTTCCCTCATTGGCAGTCCCAATTAAACAATAACCAGCTCTGTTTGTGTATCCCGTTTTTAATCCATCAACCCGATCATCTCGGGTAAGTAACACGTTTCGATTTTTCTGAGTGATGTTGTTGTATGTATATTCGAGCTCAGAATACAATTGAAAGTAATCTGGGAAATTCCGAATAAGTGATATCGAGAGTATCGTGATATCTCGTAGTGTGCTGTAATGATCAGGGTCTGGTAGCCCACTGCTGTTCGTAAATTGGGTGTTTTTCATACCCAACTCAGCCGCTTTTCGATTCATCATCTTCGCAAAAGACTTTTCGGTTCCACCTAGATGCTCAGCAAGTGCTATTGCAGCATCATTTCCAGACTGAATAACCAAACCACGTAATAAATCAATTATAGAAACTTGGGTGTTTTGTTCAATATACATTCTCGAACCAACGGCCCTGTAAGCGATATTACTAACATAAACCAAGTCTTCCTTATTTAGACGTCCCGCTTTCAAAGACTCAAAGATCAAATAACTAGTCATCAATTTTGTTAAACTAGCGGGCTCAATTTGATCATCAATATTTTTTCCTCCTATTATCCACCCCGTCTGATAATCAGCAAGTATCCATGATGTTGCCTCAATTTCAGGAAAATCATTCATTGGTTGGATAACTTGAGGTATGGGCCGTAATTCAGCACTAGCTAAATTGGAGAAAGCCACGCCAATTACCAACAATAGTGTACCGATTGCCAAGCGTGGATCAAAAATAAATTTAGAGTTTTTTCCTTTGATAATCATAAGATTAATCATTTTTCTATATATATTTTATGGGAAGTAAAATAACCGAGTGGTCATTCGGTCGAAACACTGGTCGAAACGAAATGCATTTATACTTCATTTAGAAATACAATCCGAGAAAAATCTCCAGCACACATATCACTCCGGTAGACGGAGCTCATGTCTGGATGTCTAAACTATCCGCCAAACCGTTACACCACCTTGGGCGTCGAGTGCGGCTAGTTTACTATCATCTGGTCTCCAACTTAATTCTGTACCCGTATCTGCCAATATAGCAGCCCCAATTGAATCACCTTTTCCATCATTATCAAGCGACCAAACCACTACAACACCATCCCTACCAGCCGAGGCTAAATTCATTCCATGGTGAGCGAAGGCTAATTTAGTAACCGGGCGAACATGAAAATCCAGCATACTTGGACGTGTCCCTTCTGGTCCATCATCTAGAAAACTCCAGACAGTTATAACCTCCGAACCGCCAGTAGCCAGCAGTGAGCCTGTGTTATCGAATGCCAGAGATGATGGTTTAGCTGGATATCCAGACATCATAGAATCTTGTTCCGTTGAACGACGCCAAAAATGAACCGAGTTGTCTTGGCTGCCACAAGCCACAACATCACCATCTGGACTTAATATCATTGATACCAAGGAGCCTTTCCATTCAAGTTTCTGACATAAAATTCCAGTGTTTGCATTGAAGAATGATACTCTCCCATAACAGGCTGTTGCTAAATCTCCAATAGGAGACCAAGCAATAGCACTGATTGTGCTCGGATGATCATTGGATCGCCAAACTTCACTACCTTCTTGCGTATACATATACACTTGCCGAGCACATGAAACTGCCAATAATTTACCGTCGGGAGACCAAACTGCATTTTCTACCCAACCCTTGCTAACATCGATAGATTGTCTAATCTGACCTTCTGCAACATCCCAGATTATTACCCTTCCATCCTGACCAGCCGTGACAAAATTAGAACCACTTGGATGGATTGCCAATGTCAGTACTCCACCATCGTGCACCTCATGATGTTTCCAAATAATTTGACCGGATTCATCATCAAATGCATAGACACCACCTACTGCGTCTGCAACTACTAGAACCTTACCTTGGTGAGCCCATCCACCATCGATGGCATAGTCGTCAATATTTGCAGTCCAGTCCTGATGAAGGACTCCCTTTGGATGTTGCGCATCTAGATCAAACATGCCTCAAAACCCTGTCTCATTGTCTCTTCATCAAGGTTACGACCAATGAAAACCAACTGATTTCGTCGAGGCATATCACCCCATGGACGATCCGGCTGACCATCAACGAGCATGTGTACCCCCTGAAAAACAAAGCGACGTGAATCACCAGCTAGGCTAATAAAACCCTTCATGCGGAAAATATCCACACCCCGTTCACTGAGTAACACTCCGATCCAAGCATGAAATCTTTCCGAATCAACATCACCGTCTCTTTCAATCGAGACTGATCCCACCTCATCATCATGCTCATGTTGTGCAACCCACATGCGCTCTGCTTCTTGTTTAATTGTTGACCCATCGACATTAAATAGTTGTACGTTGAACTCCTCCGCTGTGTGTTGAGCATAAAGTCCAACTTGTGTAGGAGCTTTAACTTCCAAATAAAATATCTTTCGCCCAGGAGAGCTCAGTTCTAGGCTCACGTGAATTCCAATAGGTATCACTTCCCCTGGATGAATGATCGATGCAGTTTCGGCATACTGCCGTACGCACCATTCTGCACCTTCACGAAGGGAAGCATCATCCACACTCTGATTAGGAGTAATAACTATCGACATAACCGGATCCGGCCCTTCATCAAGGCTTATCTTGTAACGACCTTTGTCAAGTGAATAAATTCCAGTCCATTCGAATGGGTATTCCGGCTCGAGAAAGGTTGGACGTCTTTTAAGCGCTTTATCAAGGTCGAAAGCGCTGAGATTTAGAACCGAATCAACAGGTATGTCCGCTTGTTTGCTTCTCACGACTTGTGCCATTCGATTCATATCTCGTAGCCGGTTTTCAAGCCTGTCAAGCTTTTCATCGTTGACGAGGTCTGTCTTATTTAGCACGACAACATCAGCAAAGGCAATTTGCTCTGTACTTTCGTCGCTTCTGCCGAGTTGCTGGTCGATATGTGCAGCATCAACAAGAGTAACGATTCCATCGAGCGAGAACTCGTCACGAATTTCATCATCCACGAAGAATGTCTGAGCCACTGGACCAGGATCAGCAAGTCCCGTGGTCTCTACCAACACATAGTCAAACTTATCGCGTCGCTTCATAAGATTTCCGAGTATGCGTATCAAATCACCACGCACCGTACAACAGATACAACCATTCGACATCTCGAATATTTCCTCATCAGCATCAATTACGAGTGCCTGATCGATACCAACCTCACCGTATTCGTTTTCAATCACGGCTATACGCTTACCGTGGGCTTCAGTCAATATCCGGTTAAGTAAAGTCGTCTTCCCTGAGCCGAGGAAACCAGTAAGAATAGTCACCGGCACTCTTTGAGTATCATTCATCAAAATTCTCCTTAGACAATTATTAAAAAAAGCATCAGCTTAGAAACTTTACATCGTACATGCTTGCTCTGATCACCATTACTGCCAAATAGATGGGGAGTGTTATCCCATCATCTACTCGGTAGATTATTCACGTTCGTTAATTTTGAAATCTGAATATCGACAGTGGTTATATCCAAACATATAAACCGTACAAGCCCTGAATTAGAACATTATTGTTTGTTATAGCCGATCTTGGACTTTACTATCTCATGAATTGGATCAAAATTTCATTTTTCTTACTGCCTGATCAGGTGGATCAGCACCGATGTCTAAACCTTCTAAAATTTACATAATTCCCCCAACGACGCTCCATTTACCCCATATGATTTTAAGTTTGGTGTTACTATTCCAGATGCGTTTTCAAGCTTCTGAATAGTGAATTCATTCAGTCGAATTGAAAGTTTGAAAATTATGTAAACAACCGACAATTGACCAAATTGAACGTGGGAATAATTTTATGCTAACTCCTCAACAGCAAGATCGGGAAATGGATTTTGCAATTTAGCCCATGCTTCGCTATCGGAGGAAGCAAGTCGTTCTTCAAGCAAACATGCGTCTAACTGATTCCGTATTTTCGCCTCGTCCATCTTCTGACCAATAAAGACAATTTGTTGTACGCGATCTCCGAAGCGTGGATGCCAATCCGGACTTTGATCGGGTCGTTGACCTTCAGGATGTCCCCAGTGATTTCGAGGTACTGCTGCCCACCACATCCCCATCGGTCTGACGTTCGTTATGCCACCTGCTTGAGCTAGCTCGTATGCAACACTATGATTAGCAGCTACCCAGAAAAACCCCTTAGCACGAAGTACACCTTGCCAATTCATCTGTTGATTTAGAAATGACCACAGCATTTCAGCATCAAAAGGATGGGATCTACGATAAATAAAACTAGAAATTCCATACTCTTCAGTCTCAGGAGTATGCTCACCTTGAAGCTCGCGTATCCATCCAGCGGATGATGCCGCTTTATCATAATCAAATAGACCTGTGTTCAGAACATCTTCAAGTGGAACTTGTCCATGTGATGACATCAGAACTTTCGCTCCTGGATTCAGAGCTTCCACAATAGATTTTACTTCGAGAGCATGATCGGAACTTACGAGATCCAACTTGTTTAATACGATAACATTTGCGAATTCAATTTGATCAATTAGTAAATCGGTTACTGTCCGGTCATCGTCTTCCCCAAGCGATTCACCGCGCTCTTGCAGGGCTTCTGCAGCATTGTAATCACCCAAAAAACTTGCCACATCTACAACCGTAACCATTGTGTCGAGACGTGAAACTTGACTCAGACTTATGCCATTTTCATCCTCAAAGGTAAAAGTCTGAGCAACTGGAATGGGCTCTGAGATACCAGTAGATTCAATGAGAAGATAATCGAAACGTTCTTCCTGAGCAAGTCGTGAAATTTCAGCTAGAAGATCGTCTCGTAGTGTACAACAAATACAACCATTCGACATCTCAACTAGTTTTTCTTCCGTGCGCGAGAGTTCCGCTCCTCCATGCTCCACAAGAGCAGCATCAATATTTACTTCACTCATGTCGTTCACAATCACCGCCACACGCCGACCCTCTCTATTGTTGAGAATTTGGTTGAGAACTGTTGTCTTTCCTGCCCCGAGGAAGCCAGACAATACAGTAGCTGGAAGGCGTGAATGTTTCAAACTTGTTGTATCGCTAACTTGTGACATAGCCTGTTTTGGTTCATTCAAGGTTAACGAAACTAACCAATGCACTGTTGATTACGTTTCAGAGGAATCGAATCGTTTAACCGAATATATTTTGTTGGATTTATTGATGCTTTTTATGGATTTATGCTATAACTTGGTTGGATTCGGCGCATTGCCATAAATCTGCTTGGGATCGAAGGTTTTTGCTGATTCTGTAAATATAAGCCGTGCAGGTTTATCCGGATGATCTCCAACTTGCACCGACCGGTAGAAACAAGAACGGTATCCGACATGGCAACTCGCACCTGAGCCCGCAACCTGAACACGCAGCCAGATTGCATCTTGGTCATCATCAATACGCATTTCAATAACTTCTTGGACCAGACCGCTAGTTGCACCTTTATGCCAAAGACAATTTCGACTTCGACTCCAATAATACGCTTCACCAGTTAAGATCGTTTGTTGCAAAGCTTCATTGTTCATATAACCCAACATCAATACCTCACCATTGGTGGCATCCGTAGTGATGCAGGGAATCAGTCCATCCGCATCAAATTTTGGAGCCAGATCAAAGCCCTCTTCAACCTGCTCGATGGTCTCTCTTGTGGTAAAAAAATGAGTGTCCACAGAATCGTGATCGTCAGACTCCATTGGAATCACCTCTGGGGTTTCCGATGATTGAGAGAAACTCACGACGGGTTCCTGAATCATTACGAAAACTACCCAACATGCGGCTAGTTACCATGGTGACTCCAGGCTTGCGGACTCCTCGTGTGGTCATACATTGATGTGCTGCTTCGATGACAACACCAACACCATGGGGTTTCAGGACCTCTTGTATGGTATCTGCAATCTGCGAAGTGAGTGCCTCTTGTATCTGCATTCGCTTGGCAAATACTTCGACAAGACGCGCTAACTTAGAAATTCCAACAACACGTCCTGCTGGCAGGTAACCTACATGTGCTTTTCCCAAGATTGGGACGATATGATGTTCACAGTGTGATTCTAGGCGAATATCACGTAAAACAATCATTTCGTCGTAAGCGGAAGTCTCTTCAAATGTTTTCCCTAGCAAGGTAGCTGGGTCTTCATCGTATCCAGAAAAAAACTCTCTGTATGCCCTTACAACACGACCAGGTGTGCCTCGCAGGCCTTCGCGGTCAGGATTATCCCCCGCCCATTCGATAAGTGTTCGTACCGCCGCTTCTGCCTCGGACTGAGTGGGCCGAGGACGCATACTCGTATTGGTCGTTTCCGATTCTGTTGGCTGACTCTCAACCACCGATGTGTCCATGTTAAATCCTCATCTATAGTACTCTACGAGTTTGAGAGCAACTGCAAATATCATTAGTAAATTTAAGATTATTAAAATAGTCTGAACCTACACGCTTAAGTAGCACAAGTAACGAGACCCCTCTCAGAGAGTTCGCTGATATTATGCCCTATTTGTCAAGCAGAAGAATCATGCTACGATATTCTATATAAGAGCAATCTTGAGTATTGAATCGTCAGGTTCTGCTTGGCTATCAGCGCTAATAAACCCAAATGGTAACATTAGCATCAAAATGAAAATTATCAATATTCTGTGCTCTGCTGATCGTTTGGCAAAAACCATGTCATTGAAACCGTGCGAAAAATATTTTCTTGTCATAATCTCGAACGAAAAAAGTTTTTTGACTCAAAATTCCACTTACTTCGGTTGGTTTCTAAGGACTACAATATTTCGCAGGAAAATCCCAAGTTCGTCTCCGAATTGTAAATCCATCTGTTCTATAAATTATGAGAATTATATCGAATTGTTGACCCTTTCATCATGCCATATTTACTCCCTTGTGAGATCGTGAGATCATTTCAACTTGATAGTCGTATATTATTTTACTGGTCTTTTACCATGGCGGAACATCCTTCAAAATCTTATTAAAAATATTGAACATGGGGTTTCTTTAACGAGGATCTATCTGATCTGTCAACACATACTTGAGTGAATTTATCATATTGTTAGCTATAGATCTTTTCTAGATACTAATGTTCACTATCAATTCGATACATTCATACAATACCTACATCAATAAAAATGGGAGAATCGAGAGGATTTTCTTATTTCATTCTTAACAAGATTTTTTCTTTTTACCTTGCATATCTAATTCATAGAGTACTTTACCAAATCAAAGTAGATCTTCAAAGTCCATTATTTTTCTGCAAATCCGGCAACCATATCGACCGCTTTTTTCCATGATCTTAAATGGATATTTCGCTGTCTAGCATCCATCTGGGATTCAAATGAACAATCTGCAGACCAGTTCTTTGAAATTGACTCTAATGACTTGTAAAGTCCAATTTTTATGCCTGCAAGATAAGCCGCACCTAGCGCCGTAGTTTCCGTATTTTCTGGTCGATCAACCGGCAAATTTAACATATCACTCAAAAACTGGCAAAACCAGTTATTGTTCACCATACCGCCATCAACTCGAAGTCGATTGATAGTTCCTCCATCAGACTGAATCGCTTCAAGCAAATCCACACTCTGATATGCGACCGATTCTAATGCAGCGCGTGCAAATTGTGCTTTTCCAGTATCACGCGTCATTCCAAAGATCGCTCCACGTGCATCAGGAAGCCAATGTGGGGCCCCTAAACCCGTCAATGCTGGAACCATATATACCCCACAGTTGTCTGCCAGGGATAATGCGAGATCAGCTGACTCGGAAGAGTCCTGAAAAATTTGAAACTCATCCCGCAACCATTGCATAGCTGCACCTGCAACAAAAATGGATCCCTCCATTGCATAATAAGTCTGACCTTCAAGCCGATAACCAATAGTTGAAAGCAATCGGTGCCTTGACTGAATTAGTTTTGTTCCTGTATTGATCACCAGAAAGCATCCTGTCCCATAAGTGCTTTTTAGCATGCCTGGCTCAAAACAGGCTTGACCAATCAACGCTGCTTGTTGATCACCGGCCACACCTTGAATCGGTAGTGTTTGGCCCAATACACTTTGATCGGTTATACCAAAATTATCCGCACAATCTCGAACCTCAGGCAGGCAATTCTCAGGGATCGAAAATAATTCCAACAACTCCTGATCCCATCGATTGGTTCGAATATTGAACATCATGGTACGTGAAGCATTGGTTGCGTCAGTTGTGTGTGAAGTACCTCCAGTTAGATGCCAGATCAGAAATGAGTCAACCGTTCCGAATGCCAGATCACCACGATCAGCACGCTGACGGGCACCGGGAATTTGGTCTAGAATCCAAGCAAGCTTTGTCGCCGAAAAATATGGATCAAGCAAAAGGCCCGTTTTCTTTTGGATCGTTTTAGAAGTTTCCGCTGTATATAGGGATCGACAAAACTCGGCAGTTCGTCGATCTTGCCAAACAATTGCGTTATAAATGGGCTCACCCGTAGAGCGATCCCATACGATCGTAGTCTCACGTTGATTGGTAATCCCAATCGCTGCGACTTCTCCGGATAAACCTTTTGCATATTCGAGCACTTCCTTTGCGGTATAGAGGGTTGTTTTCAAGATTTCTCTTGGGTCATGCTCCACCCATCCGTCATTCGGATAATATTGAGTAAACTCCTGCTGCGAAGAGTGAACGACTTTGCCGTTCTGATCAACCAAAAGAGTACGAGAACTCGTTGTACCTTGATCGATGCTGAGGATATATGTCTGCATTGAAAGCTACGAATCAGTTTTTTGAAAAATTGATTACAGAATCTATGTATTTCTGCAATTCACCTATCTGACCTTGGCTCATTCCAATTCCGTGACGGGTGCGCCGCCAGATAATATCCTCAGCATATCTCACATATTCTTGCTGAATCAAATAATCAACCTCAGCTTGAAATAAGTTTGCTGAAAATTCTTGACCCAGATCCTCAGAGCGAGTTGAATTTTGCAAAATAGAATGAGAATTGGTTCCATAATGACAAGCATAATGAATAGCCAAATCGTTTGTAATCCAGCGGTATTGCTGAGTCAATAAAGATGCGAATTCATGAGCATCTGTACTGTCGCCAATATCACCACCGGGCAAAATCCCATCCTGTGTCCATTTGGGACTGTTAAAACCCTTAAGACCACGAAAGTGATCCAAAACATCTTCCGCTAACAGTCGATAGGTTGTGATTTTGCCACCGAACACGGAAACAATCGGGGCCGGTGAATCATCGTACTTCAACCTGTAGTCTCGTGACAGTCGACTTGTGTCAGTTGTGTCAACTCCACAAAGAGTTCGGACTCCACTAAAAGCCCAAACAACTTGATTTGCTTTGATCGTGGTCTCAAGGTATCGATTGACTGCCTCACAGAGATACTCGATTTCAGCATCCGAGATTTCATGTTGCTCATCTGGGCGATCCAAAGCCTTCTCTGTTGTTCCAATCAACGTATAGTGACGTTCATAGGGAATGCAAAAGACTACTCTACGGTCTGGAGTCTGGAATATATATGCATAGGAGTGATCAAATAGTTTTTTCACTACAATGTGACTACCGCGGATTAGTTGTACAGATTTTTGACTGCCCTCTTGGTGAATGTTCTGGTCAATGGATCCAACCCATGCACCGGTTGCATTCACCACTGCTCGAGCACGGACTTGGCAAGCATCTTTTAACATACTCCGATCTCCATTTCGATCAAGCCTGACCCACCAGTAATTCTGTTCAGGTTTCAAATCGGTACACTGGGTTCGATTGAGCACGCATGCTCCGAATGCCTCTGCTGCAGCAACATTCAAAATCACCAGGCGCGAGTCTTGAACCCAGCAGTCTGAATATACAAAACCATGCTTATATGATGATTTTAATACTTTTCCAGACACGTGTTTTGGAAAACTGATCTGGCTCGATTTTTCCAATCTTTGCATCGGTCCCAAAGAATCATATATAAACAATCCAGCTCGAATGATCCATTTTGGTCTCAAAGTGCGATCATGCGGCAATACAAATCTCAACGGCCATATGATATGAGGAGCATTTTTTAACAGAATTTCACGTTCCCGTAGACTGTGTCTGACCAGTCCAAATTGGTAATGTTCAAGATAACGCAGACCTCCGTGGATTAATTTTGTACTAGCTGATGAAGTATGTTCAGCAAAATCATCTCTCTCACAAAGTAATGTCTTGAGTCCCCGTCCAGCAGCATCTCGAGCAATACCAGCACCATTGATACCCCCGCCTATGACCACTAAATCGAAAGTATCCTGCTCGCTTAATTCAACGGTCATTTCAGTTCATCCGATCAAATCGGAACTTTTTGTGGGCTATACGCGAAGAAATACAAATATTGTCCAGATAACGGAAAGAGCCAATGCTCCCCAAAGCGGCGTAGAAAATACCCAGAGCCAACCAAGAACAATAAAAATACTACCCAGCAAGCTGATGAAAAGGCGATCACCTCGAGTTGTATCAATCCGGAACACCCCACGTCTCGGACCACCACCTGGACTGTATTTCTCCCAGATGCCCATCGAAACGATACAAAGCAAGATAAAAATGAAAAACCCTGCTGTCGGCCAAGTCCACGCCATCCAGGATAAATCCAGCATCCGCCTATACCCGTCCGAGGGAAAATCCCTTTGCTATGTAGTTCCGTACAAAATAAATCACGATCGCACCAGGAATAATTGTGAGTGCTCCTGCGGCAGCAAGTAAACCTAATTCATAACCCGCGGTACTAGCTGTTCTGGTCATAGTGGCCGCAATGGACTTGGCAGCCACCGAAGTTAGCGTTTTGGACAGTAGCATTTCCACCCAGGAATACATGAAACAAAAAAATGCTGCAACACCAATACCCGAGGCGATTGCTGGCATAAATATCTTGACAAAAAATCGCGGGAAAGAATACCCATCGATATAGGCCATTTCATCGAGCTGCTTCGGAACACCTGACATGAATCCTTCCAGAATCCAGACTGCAAGTGGTATATTGAATAAACAATGCGCAAGCGCGACTGCAATATGTGTGTCATAAAGATCAATCGCTGCATACAACTGAAAAAATGGCAGTGCAAAAACCGCAGGTGGTGCCATACGATTCGTTAGCAACCAAAAAAACAGATGCTTATCACCCAAAAACCGAAATCGAGAAAATGCATATGCAGCAGGTAATGCAAACGTGATGGAGATGACAGTATTCATTAAAACATAAGTAATCGAATTTAGATAACCTCTGTACCAAGTTGGATCAGTGAAAATTTCGATATAGTTTTCCAAAGTAAAATCTTGCGGAAAAAGTGAAAATCCACCCAGAATTTCATTGGTTGTCTTAAATGACATACTTAGTAGCCAGTAAATTGGCAACATCAAGAATAATATATAAATGACTGGCACCAAACGCTGATACAACGGCATTGAGAGTGGTCTGCTATTGTTGTTCATTTTTCATCATCAAAGTATAAAAAACCCAACAAATCAACAACACGATGAAAAAATATATCAACGACATTGCAGCAGCAGGCCCTAAATCAAATTGCCCTAAAGCCAGCTTTACTAAATCAATTGACAGTAATGTTGTTGAATTCCCTGGCCCCCCTCCGGTGAGTACAATGAGCTCGGTGTAGATCATAAAACTGTCCATGAAGCGAAGCAGAATTGCAATTGTCAAAACACGCTTCATCTTTGGAAGTTGAATCCATTTGAATACCGCCCACCTTGATGCTCCGTCAATCTTAGCTGCCTGATAGTAAGCTTCCGGAATGGCACTCAATCCAGCATAAGCCAAAAGAACGACCAAAGAGGTCCAGTGCCAGACATCCATCAAAATAGTGGTAATCCAAGCAGATACTGGCTGTTGGGTAAAGTTATAATCAATCCCAATGCTATTTAACGTATAACCCAAAAGACCTATATCAGGTAAGGCAAAAATATTCCACATCGCACCGACAACATTCCATGGAATTAGTAATGGTAGTGCCATTAGAACTAGACATACCGAAACCCAAGGCCCTTTTCTAGGCATACTTAATGCAATAACTATGCCTAGTGGCACCTCAATCAGAAGAATGATTGAGGTGAACATGATCTGCCTTAGAAATGCGTCATGAAACCGATCAGAATTCAGGACTTGTTCAAACCAGGTTAGCCCTTCCCAGAAAAATACGTTATCCCCAAATGTTTCCTGAAATGCATAGTTGACCACAGTCATCAGGGGTATCAATGCATTAAAGGCGACCAGCAATACTACAGGAACAACAAAAAACCAAGCAGTTTGTTTAACGGTCTTGATAATCATATCGAATTATCCTCTGATGCTAGCCATTGATTGACATATAGAAATGTATGTTCGGCATCGAATTCAATATGAGCACTACCGTCCGGTATAGGAGTATCCTCTGGGCAAATTAATTTAATATCATGTTGCTCGTGCTCAGTATGGACGAGCTGATGACGCCCGAGATCATCCACGCGACGAATCTTGACCGGAATACCTTGATTTGCGAATCGTATATATTCTGGGCGAACGCCAATTTCTGTGGTCATTACACCATCTTGAATCCCAAGTAAATTCTTTGTCTGGTTATCACACTTAACTGGCAATCCTGAGAACTCCACTTTCTCTTCACTAATCTGGCAGGGCAATATATTCATGCCCGGGGAGCCAATAAAATATCCGACAAATGTATGTCCAGGCTTCTCAAATAACTCAACCGGTGTTCCAAACTGGACAACCTTACCTTCATACATGACGAAAACTTTATCCGCAAAAGTCAAAGCTTCTGTCTGATCATGAGTGACATAGATCATGGTTGTGCGTACATTTTGGTGCAACTCCTTCAACTTGGATCGCAATTCCCATTTCATGTTCTGATCAATAACCGTCAGAGGCTCATCAAACATCATCACATTCACATCTTCTCTCACCAGACCTCGACCCAAAGAGATTTTTTGCTTGCCATCAACGGTTAAAGATGCTGCTCTTTGATGAATTCCCTCTTCTAAATCTAGCATTCTTGCTACCTCAAGAACTCGGGTCTTTATATCGGGTTCCGGTACTTTTCGGTTCCGTAGTGGAAACGCAAGATTGTCAAAAACGGTCATTGTGTCGTAAATGACCGGAAACTGAAAGACCTGGGCAATATGACGATGAATCGTATCGACATGGGTTACGTTCTGTTCATCAAACAAAACTCTCCCTGAAGTTGGCGAAATCAGGCCAGAAACAATCCCCAGCAAAGTAGTTTTTCCACAACCAGATGGACCTAGCAATGCATAAGCCCCACCGTCTTCAAAGACCACATCAATGTGCTTGAGAGCAAAATCAAAATCCGTTTTTGGATCACTCAAATAACTGTGCTGAATATTCTGTAATGTGATTTTTGCCATAATCGGAAACTCTCGTTAGTGAATCGCTTTGCCGTCATGGTCAAAATAAAGACATCCATCGAGATTCATATAAACATTGATTGTTTCTCCAATGGAATAGGGATGAATGCCGCCAGATTCAGAAATCCAATCGTTCTCGTTGATGCGTAAATGGATCAGACTAGCTGATCCACTGATTTCAGCCAGTTGCACATTTCCAGAAATACGAATGTGCTTTTCACTTTGTTCGAGGTTCTTCAAACTCAGATGATGCGGTCGTATGCCAAGAATATACTCGCCATCTATATGATCCTGAAACACCTCTGGACAGGGCCAATCCGCAACCCCAGGTAGCGTAATCCTACTTTTTGACTTTACAACCTTTGTGATGTTAATCGGCGGATGAGAAAATATTTTTGCACTAGCTAAATTTGCAGGACGGCGATAGATATCGGTGGTCTTTCCATACTGGATAATTTCACCTTCGTATAATGTTGCAATATGACCACTCAGCATAAGAGCTTCCTCCGGTTCGCTGGTTGCGTACACTACTGTAGAGCCTGATTCAGCAAACAGTCGTGGTAACTCCTCACGCAATTGTTCACGCAATTTGTAGTCTAGATTCGCCAACGGTTCATCAAGCAATACCAAAGAAGCTTGTTTCACAAGCGCCCTTGCCAAAGCGATTCGTTGCTGTTGACCTCCGGATAGACTTGCTACATCTCGGTCCAGATATTTGGATAGTTTGAGCAGTTCGGCTATTTCTCCAACATGTTGCTTGATCTCATCAGGTGTCTTCCCTGCAACCTTCAACGGTGATGCGATATTGTCGAATACGCTGAAATTAGGATAATTGATGAATTCCTGATAGACCATTGCAATATTTCGATGCTGAACCGAAACATGGGTAACATTCTTTCCAGAGAACCATACCTCACCGGATGAAGGTTTTTCAAGTCCGGCCATCAGCCTCAAGAGTGTGGTCTTACCACTTAAGGTTGCACCTAGTAATACATTGAACTCTTTGTCCCGAAGATGTAGATTCGTTGGATAGATATGGATTATCCCATCAACTACCTTCGTTATATTTTTAAGTTCGATTGACAAAATTAGAAATCTTAAAAGGTTAATCGCAGATATGTACGTTTACATTATTGGCAATTGCATTTTGCAGAAATCTTTCGGGAACTTCGGTATCAGTAAGGAAATAATCAATCTCCTTAAGATCACAAAGGAATATTGGTGCCTTGCGTTTAAATTTGTTCGAATCGGCAACCAACATTACTTCACGTGCATGACGGATCATAGTCTTAGCAACACGAACTTCCCTCCAGTCAAAATCTGTAACTATGCCCTCCTCTTCAATAGATGAGGCGCCAATTATTGCGAAGTCCACCCGGAACTGACTGACAAAATCTGCGGTAGTATTGCCGACAATGCCACCATCTTGTGGCCGAATCTGTCCTCCAGCAATAAAGACCTCAATTTGGTCGTTCTGGACAACTGTATTTATCACATTTAAGTTATTTGTTACGATCAGTAACCCTTGATGCCGACGAGTCAGCTCAGCAGCGACTTGTTCGGTTGTGGTTCCGATATTGATAAACAATGAGCAATCGTTGGGAATCAGTTCAGCTGCTTTTTCGGCAATTCTGACTTTGCCTTCAGGAGCAAGTAGTTTTCGAGCTCCATATCCTAAGTTAACCACACTGTCGAAAGTAATGGCCCCACCATGTATACGCTGCAGCAAGCGAGCCTGGGTTAGTTGATTTAAGTCACGCCGAATGGTTTGTGCTGAGACATTTAGTTTTTCAGCCAGTCGATCAACCTGAACCAGTCCTTCTGATTTTGCAATTTTCCAAACTTCCCTCTGTCTCAGATTTAGATCTGAAAGTTCGCAGGATTCTGGTTGCATGGTTTGATTCCCTAGACCTTGATTAATATGACTTTGCCAAAGCGGTCCGGCAAGTATGAGCTATTAGCGATATAGTGGTCACAGAAACGTCGATAAAAAACGAGAATAATGCAACCCAGCTCATCCATCAGCTGGATTGCAAGTCGTCCGCCTGATTCGAATTCTTATCATAGAAACAGGCAAACAATCATTCAAAAAACCCGATTTAATTTTCGCTCCAGCGCTTAACGAGTTCATCATAGTTCACCGTTTCGCCTTGTGGTTTTTCATTCACTTTCGCTTTGGGTGAACCAGGTTGACTAAGCCACCAAGACGGATCCTTTTCCTCATTGAGTCTTGGTCCACAACCCCCATAGGTCTGGTTGCGCTCATCTGCTACCTGCATTCTACCCATAACCTGATCCATTTCAGAAGCCAACCGGTCCATAGCTTCCTGAGGTGTAAACGCACCCGAGTTTACGTCGCCGATTTGCTGCCACCAGATTTGAGCCAGTTTCGGATAATCGGGAACATTAATACCGGTAGGTGACCATCTCACTCTGTCGGGAGAGCGATAGAACTCAACCAATCCACCGAGTTTCGGAGCCCGATCTGTGAAGGATTTATGACGTATATCACTATCACGAATCGGCGTCAGTCCAACATGCGTCTTTTTCAGTGAAACAGTTTTTGAAACAGTAAACTGTGCATACAACCAGGCTGCCTTCCGACGATCAACAGGTGTTGACTTGAACAGTGTCCATGAACCCGCATCCTGATAACCGAGCTTTTGACCTTCTTCCCAGTAGGGTCCGTGTGGTGAAGGAGCCATTCTCCAAAGCAAATTACCTTCGTCATCAACCGTATTGTTGCCTTCACTTTTTGGAGCCACCATTGAGGCGGTGAAAGCGGTGTACCAGAAAATTTGCTGAGCAACATTACCCTGAGACAATGCCGGTAAAGATTGATAGAAGTCATAACTAGCAGCGCCAGGAGGTGCATATTTACGAAGCCACTCATCCCATTTTCGAATAGCATAAACTGCCGCAGGAGCATTCGCTGCCCCACCTCTAGATACGGACGCCCCAACCGGATTACAGGTGCCTTCTTCCATGCGAATACCCCATTCATCCACCGGTACACCGTTTGGCAATCCTTTACTTCCAGCACCGGCCATAGATAACCATGCATCGGTCATACGCCAGCCAAGATCAGGGGCACGTTTCCCATAGTCCATATGACCATAAACTCGAACGCCGTCAATTTCCTGGACATGAACTGAGAAAAACTCAGCAATATCCTCATAAGCTGACCAGTTGACGGGTACACCTAGATCATAACCGTATATTTCCTTGAACTGATTTTGCAGTTCAGGACGATTGAACCAGTCATAGCGAAACCAGTACAGATTCGCAAACTGTTGATCGGGCAATTGATAGAGTTTACCATCAGGTCCTGTAGTAAAGCTCTTGCCCATGAAGTCATCAACATCCAAGGTGGGCAAAGTCACATCTGCACCTTCTCCAGCCATCCAGTCGGTTAGGTTTACCGCAAGTTGTAACCGTGAATGTGTGCCAATCAAATCTGAATCATTGATATACGCATCGTATAGATTTCGATTGGTTTGCATTTGTGTTTGCACAGCTTGAACCACTTCACCTTCACCAAGCAGTTGGTGATTTACCTTGATACCGGTGATTTCCTCAAATGCTTTTGCTAGAACTTTTGATTCATATTCATGCGTCGGAATGGTTTCTGAAAGGACATTGATCTCCATACCTCGAAATGGCTCCGCTGCCTTGATAAACCATTCCATTTCGGCTCTTTGCTCATCTGCAGTGAGAGTCGATGGCTGAAACTCGGAACTGATCCAACTCATGGCTTTGGCCATATCGGCTAACGCAACGCGCATAGAACCTGTCAAAATTAGCAGGGTAACCACAAAGGTCAGTAAGATTTTTTTTGTCATATTGATTTAAGCCTCCCCTTTTACAGTGGAAATAAAAGTTAGTTATAAAAACTTGTGATAGTCAAGTTAGGGTTTCGATAATATACAAATATTTTCGTTTTTTGTTAATTTTTTTTTCGTTTATCCGGTGATTTTGTTAATTTTCGAACAATATGACCACAAACAAACAAAATAACAAACACGACCAAACCAAACAGTATCGCTCTTTTCATGCGTCATCAGCAACCGATTTGATGATTACTGATACGAAAAAATGGAATTTTCAACATCTGCCAAAAATTTGATGCATACACCGACCATTCCCAATCCACAAGAACTTGTAAAAGTCGCTCTCGAAAATTTTAAAGGCATTGCACATATCATATTCGTTTAAGGAATCAGATTGACAGAACAGTATTCAAAACTTACAATTCACCCTCCGACAAACAGACAGATATTTGAGTAAAGCAAAGTTAGACACTGTCCTGGTTATCCCGCTAAAATTTTATGTAGTTGACGAATATTTCGGCTTTGTTAATGTACAAGTTTGTTCCCAATGGGTGAGGTTGATCATGTACCGTGTTTTATGATAACGATACTGTGCATATTGCACATCAACCCTTGGTTCTAACTCTCGATAAATATCAAAGATTAGGATTTAAATTCTGGCAGTTATGACTTGCAACGATCAATTTTGAATTAGTTTGGGGTGTAGCCAAGAGGACTAAGGCACCGGGTTTTGATCCCGGCATTCGGAGGTTCGAATCCTCCCACCCCAGCCAGAATATCTCTCAATCAACATTAGTTATGCTGTCTCCTGAAAATCTGACAATCTTTACCGGTAACGCCAATTTTCCATTAGCGGTTGAAGTTGCTCAAGTATTAGGGGTTTCGCTCGGCAAAGCGACGGTAGAAACATTCAGCGATGGCGAGATCAATGTAGAGATATTGGAAAATGTCCGTGGTCATGACTGCTTCCTTATTCAACCAACCTGTGCACCAAGCAATCATAATCTCATGGAACTATTGATCATGATTGATGCTCTGAAACGCTCTTCAGCAGCAAGAATAACTGCTGTCATCCCCTACTTCGGATACTCCAGGCAAGATCGGCGACCCCGAAATTCTCGGGTTGCGATCTCTGCCAAACTGGTGGCCGAAATGATTACCATATCCGGGGCTGACCGTGTACTTATCATGGACTTGCACGCAGACCAGATTCAAGGGTTTTTCGATATTCCAACAGATAATATCTACGGCTCCCCTGTGATAATGAGTGAATTATGGAAAAAGCAACTCCCTGACCCCATTATCGTATCGCCTGATGTAGGCGGTGTAGTAAGAGCCCGGGCTATGGCAAAATTACTCGATACAGATCTGGCTATTATTGACAAGAGAAGACCTCAAGCCAATCAAGCCGAGGTCATGCATATTATAGGTGATGTGGAAAATCGCTCCTGTATTCTGATTGATGATATGGTTGATACTGCCAATACCTTATGTCAGGCCGCAGAGGCTTTATATGATCATGGTGCAATCCGTGTTCTGGCAAGCTGTACTCATCCGGTACTGTCTGGTGCTGCAATCAATAGGATCACCGAATCGAAAATTGATGAGGTCTTGGTTACAAACTCAATCCCACTAAGTGAGAAAGCACAAAACTGCTCAAAAATTACCCAACTATCGGTTGCTGAGTTACTCGCAGAGTCTATTCGGAGAATCGCAACTGGTGATTCCATTAGCAATCTTTTTATTGAATAACCAATCTAAAATTAACCTTATGTCAGAACAATTTGAATTAATTGCTCGCGTTCGAGCACGCTCTGGTACAGGCTTAGTACGTCGCTTGAGGCGTGAGGGTGATGTACCTGCTGTACTATATGGAGGTGGAAAACCTAATGTCAGTATTGCAATCAACCATGATGTTTTGTTTCACTCCCTGGAAGAAGAGAGTTTCCATTCAGCAGTCATTGTCATTAATACCGATGGCCAAAAGGAACAAGCAATTTTGAAAGATATACAACGACATCCTCACAAAACCAATATTCTGCATGCCGATTTTCAACGGGTTGATCGTAATAAGCCAATTACCATCAATATGCCTATCCATTTTGAAGGAGAGGATGACTGCATCGGCGTGAAGATTGATGGTGGCATGATTAATCATCTCATCAGTTCGGTAGAAGTAACTTGCTTACCCGAAGACTTGCCGGAACGTATAGAGGTTGATGTGTCCAATTTACAAAAGAATGAATCACTGCATTTGTCTGATATTTCACTTCCAGAAGGTGTTGAACTGACCTCTCTGATGTATGATGAATCGGGAGATCATGATTTAGCAATCGTTTCTGTTTCTGCTCGCAGAGTCGAAATTATTGATGAAAGCGAGCAGGCTGCAGAAGAAATATCAGAATCCGACCAAGAAGACAAAGTAGAATCCGACAGCGATAGCGAAACAATGGGTGAGTCGTAATCCCCTATATTCTATTTCACTGTTCTGGCGCATCTTGGCAAATTGGAGTGAGCGGGTTCGATGAAATCTCTCTGATTGTCGGGCTCGGAAATCCTGGTAAAAAATATGCTGACACACGACATAATGCTGGGTGGTGGTTTATTGAACACTTAACTGCCCAATTTCAGTTTGCCTTGAAACCGGAAGCACGGTTTCAAGGACTTTTCGGCGAATTCCGCTTCGAACAAAGAGTCATTCGGGTTCTCGCACCAACCACTTTTATGAATCACAGTGGTCGTTCTGTTGTATCGTGTGCATCCTATTACAAGATTAAGCCAAATCAAATCATGGTTATCCACGATGAGATTGATCTAACCCCCGGAGATTGTCGGATCAAGTTCAAGGGGGGGCATGGTGGACACAATGGACTCCGAGATATCTGTAAATCTCTTGATACAGCCGATTTCGTAAGATTGAGACTTGGCGTTGGACACCCAAAATCTGCGTCGATGGTTATCAACTATGTTTTATCGAAACCGAGTTCGTCCGAACTTGCACAGATCAATTGGTCTATAGACCGATCTATGAAAGTTATGGAACTTTTACTCTCTGGAGAACTAGAACGCGCAATACACCAACTGCATACCAAAGACCAGACTCTTGTAGAATCGAATTAGTCATGGGTCTGAAATGTGGAATCGTTGGATTACCGAATGTCGGTAAATCGACACTGTTTAATGCCTTAATGCAAACGAGTCAGGCTCAGGCTGAAAATTATGCATTTTGTACTATCGACCCCAACTTTGGTGTAGTTGAGGTTTCCGACCCGAGAATTACAACAATCTCCAACATCGTAAAACCGAAAGAGCAAATTCCTGCCACAGTTGAATTTGTCGATATTGCTGGTCTGGTTGAAGGTGCATCGACTGGTGAAGGACTGGGCAATCGATTCTTATCACATATCCGTGAAGTAGATGCAATTGCGCATGTAGTCCGATCGTTTAAAGATAGTAATGTCTTGCATGTATCGGATCGAATTGATCCAATCGATGACATCCGAACTATCAATCTGGAACTGATTCTAGCTGATTTACAGACCGTTGAGAAAGCTCTATCCAATGCCGAAAAACACAAAAAATCTGGAAACAAAGAGCAAGCTGCAATGGCCGACCTACTGTCCAAGACAAAAACTCATCTTGAACAGGAAAAACCAGTGAGACTGTTAAATTTGGAAGAGTCCGAGCAAAAACGAATTGCTCCGCTATGTCTTATAACTAGTAAACCGGTTCTTTATATCGTCAATACTTCTGACAACACACAAAGCGACAGCGAGCAGATTTCTTCGATTCAGAGAATCATTGATTCGGAAAAGGCTCCGATGATTACAATCTGTGCAACGATAGAACAGGAAATTTCGGAGTTGGATTCTGATGAGGCGGGCTTATTTCTGAAGGACCTAGGTTATCAGGAAAAAGGTATTGACCGGGTGATTCATGCAACATATTCCCTTTTGGGACTTCATACGTTTTTCACAGCGGGTCCTAAGGAAGTCCATGCCTGGACGATCAAACAAGGTGCGACAGCACCCCAGGCGGCGGGTACGATTCACAGTGATTTTGAGCGGGGATTTATCTGCGCTGAAACCATATCTTACGAAGACTATATTTCTCTAAATGGTGAACAAGGGGCAAAAGCAGCTGGGCGTTTACATCTCGAGGGTCGCGATTATATTGTGAAAGATGGCGATATAATACATTTTCGTTTCAATGTCTAAACGGAATGATTCTGTTGAAGTTTTCTAATTTTTGGGTATTTCAAATACACCTCCTATGACCCCCAACCAAATCGGTTCGTTACTCGATACCTATCTTGAACCGGTCCTCTCTACTAGAAGAACATCTGAACAACCAACAAGGGGTTTATTGCCACTCGCGCATTCTGATCAGGTATTTTGTCTTGAGTGGACAAATATAATCAGCAAGTCCAATGCGGAGATGGCTTTTCAATTTGTCAGTAAGGCACCGTGGGCTATCCGGTTGATGGGAACCGAAGGCACCCGACAATGGTTGTTGGAGGCCATGGATATTTATGATCGTGAAGGACTGTATCCAGCCAGTTCAGCACTTGGTCAAATTGAAGAGTTTGCCAGAGAGTATCGCCTGAACCATATCACAGTAAGACTTGAGGAGGTAAAACATGTCCTTGAGATCTACTTACGAGGTTTGTCAGGTCGAGAAATGAATATCCAGCCGGGACCAAAAATATTCACGGATACTCAAACACTATATCTACCAAGCAAGGTCAATCGATTTAATGAATATCAACTAAATTACGCTTTCTACAAGTCGCTAACTGTACATCTTTGGGCACAAACCTGGTTCGGCACTTTCAAGCGACCCAATCCTAATTCTCCCCACCTACACGAATTATTCGCTGAATTTGATGATCATGGTCGTGCTCTTCGACTCTTCAATCTGCTTGAAACCTATCGATTGAACGCTTGCATCGAACGTGAGTTACCAGGGCTTGCGAGAGAGCAATACGGTCTCTATCCGACTGCAAAGATTCATGATTCAACCTGGAAAAGTATGATACATCGCTTACAGCAGGCTGACTCAACAGTCTTGGATACACTCAATGTAACCTCCAAGCTCTATTTACTGCAACAACCTTGGCCTGACCCTTTCCCCTATCAAGGTGAAATAAGTCTAGAATCGGCTAAGGATGTAATTGAGAATCGACTTGAAAATGATCAAATAACACTCAGAAAGAGTTTATCTAATCTTATTCAATCTCTTCTCACTCAATCGCAATCAGATGAAAATTTAGAGGGTATGGATACTCAAGAAATGCAAACAGCCATGAATGAATCTGGAACTTCGGAACTGACTATTGACGGAGAGTCGATTTCCATGCCAGATGATCTAGAAAAACTCATATCTTCAATATATCAAGATCTAGATACCATTCCACAAGAGTGGCTAGATATCAATAGTGATGACCAGCAAGATGATGGCTCTCTTTCTGATGGTAAGACATCGGACATATCTCTTTCATTGGATCAGGAACATGCTTTTCTCTATGATGAGTGGGACTTTCGCAGACAAAACTACCGGAAAAACTGGTGTGTTTTAACAGAACATGAAGTTGGCGCAGTCTATGATGATTTTGTCGTTACTACTATGGAAAAGTACCACCATCTCGTGAACGATATCAAACGACATTTTGAAGCCTTAAGAGGGAACAAGAAATGCCTAAAAGCTCAAGCTTATGGTGATGATATCGATCTGGATGCAGTGATAACCGCGCGATCCGACATGCTAACTGGAGTAGAAATGTCGGATCGTTTGTATTCACTGACGAGAAAACAGGAGCGTGATCTAGCAGTTGTGTTCATGGTCGATTTGAGTGGTTCTACCAAAGGCTGGATTAATGATGCCGAGCGTGAGAGCTTGCTGTTGCTGTGCCAGGCTTTGGAAATCTTGGGGGATCAATATGGAATATTTGGATTCTCCGGAATGACCCGTAATCGCTGTGAGGTCTACAAAATCAAGACGTTTGATGAACCGTATAACTCAATAATTGAAGCACGAATAAGTGGATTAAGACCTCAAGACTATACAAGAATGGGTGTGGTGATCCGCCATCTTGGCAACATTCTAAATTCTGTTGAAGCTAGAACTCGGGTGCTCATAACCCTTACTGACGGAAAACCTGACGATTACGATGGATATCGGGGTGAATATGGAATTGAAGACACTCGACAAGCACTGTTTGAGGTCCGAGATACCGGCATTCACCCTTTTTGTATAACGATTGACCAGAATGCAGGTGAATATCTACCCCACCTTTATGGACCGGCTAGTTTTGTGGTGGTTGATGAGGTAAGGAAATTACCACTCAAGGTAGCCGAAATTTACCGAAAACTGACTACCTGATAGTTTTCAAGAGGCAATTCTTTACTCGATACTACTTCCAATACGACTCCAGTCTACCCAACCGTCTTCGGAGCCTTTCCAGCTGAACCAAATCATAAATGCCTTACCAACGATATGGTTCTCAGGCACAAATCGCCAATATCGGCTATCATTACTATGATCTCGATTATCACCTAAAACAAAAAAATGACCTTCCGGCACAATCACTCTCTCCAAATCTCGAGAGCCACGGTTATTGTCAGTAATAATTCGGTGATCCTGACTACCGATCATCTCGACAAACTGATCAAGAGGATAACTGTGATTCGTATTTTTATCAGGAAAATATTGATCAGCAGCCTTCGTTGTTACTTCTACGCCGTTAATAGATAGTCGTTTGTTAACATAAGACAATTCATCACCTGGTAGTGCTACAACACGCTTGATGAAATTCAGCTTTGGATCTACTGGATATCGAAATACCATTACATCTCCACGGTCTGGGCTACCAAAATTTGCAATTTTGTTATGTATAACTGGCAGTCGCAGACCATATACATATTTATTTACCAGAATAAAATCACCAATATGCAGATTTGGCAGCATGGAACCAGATGGAATTCTGAACGGTTCAACCACAAATGACCGTAATAGGAACACGATCAGAATGATTGGAAAAAAAGATCTTGAATAGTCAACGATACGCGGCAGTTTAGGAGATTCCATAAAATCATCGTTTCTCGCACGAATCATCGTCCAAATATTGTGTAATACGATAATCGTACCGGTTATACCCAGTGCGATTAAAAATACCAGAGCTAAATCCATAGTTACTATTTTGATGTTTTTGAATGATCGTCAATAAGTCCGACTTGACGTTACAATTAAGTGCGGTCGACTTTCAGAACAGATAGAAAGGCTTCTTGTGGGATTTGAACAGAGCCAATCTGCTTCATTCTTTTCTTTCCAGCTTTTTGTTTTTCCAACAATTTACGTTTTCTCGTGACATCACCGCCATAGCATTTCGCCGTTACATTTTTCCTCATCGCCTTTACGGTTTCTCGAGAGATGATTTTCGAACCTATGGCAGCCTGAATGGCCACATCAAACATTTGTCGTGGGATCAATTTCTTCATTCTCCCGACTAGTTCTCGAGCTCTATGTTGACTTTGTTCCTTGTGAACCAAGATCGCCAATGGATCGACTCTATCTCCATTAATCAGAATATCTACTTTGACCATGTTAGCAGGACGACTTTCGATAAAATCATAATCGAGAGATCCATAGCCTTGGGTTACAGATTTTAACCTATCAAAGAAATCCACAACTATCTCGGTTAATGGAATTTCAAAATCCAGCATCACCTGTCTCCCATGATAATGAATATTTTTCTGGATGCCACGACGCTCCACACAAAGACCAATAATTGCACCAACATAATCATGAGGAATAAGTATGTGTGCGATGATATACGGTTCCTTAATGTAATCGATACGTGGTAAATCAGGAAGTTTTGATGGATTGTCTATTTCTATGACTGCCCCATTTTTCATATGAATTTCATAGACCACCGTTGGAGCAGTGGTTATCAATTCAATCTGATACTCCCGCTCGAGCCGTTCCTGAATGATTTCCATATGTAGCATCCCGAGAAATCCACACCGGAAACCAAAGCCAAGAGCAAGCGATGTTTCTGGTTCATAGGATAAAGATGCATCGTTCAAGCTGAGTTTTTCAAGAGCCGTTCGAAACGAATCAAAGTCAGCATTATTAACTGGGTAGAGTCCTGCAAATACAGTTGATTTAACTTCCTTGAAGTCGGGCAGTGGTTCTAATGCCATATTATGAGCCAGAGTGATGGTATCGCCTACTCTTGCTGAATGAATATCTTTCAACCCTGCTATAACATATCCAACATTACCGGTTGAGAGTTGATCAACTTCAACTGGTTTAGGCGTAAAGATACCAATTTTTTCCAATTGATATTCTCGACCAGTTGACATGATTGTGATACGAGTTTTACCGGAAGTTAGAACTCCGTCTACGATCCTAACTAAAGAGACTACTCCAAGATAGTTATCGAACCAAGAATCGAGTACCAAAGCTCGTAATGGCAAATCTCGATTATCAGGCGGAGGTGGCATATGGCTTACAATTTGTTCAAGGACTTCTTCGACTCCTTGCCCAGTCTTGGCACTGACCTCGATTGCTCCTGAGCAATCAACTCCTATGACATCTTCGATTTCTGAAAGTACTCGGTCTGGTTCCGCTGAAGGTAAGTCAATTTTGTTTAGGACTGGTATAACTTCGAGACCACGGTCGACAGCAGTATAACAATTGGCAACAGTCTGTGCTTCGACGCCTTGTGCTGCATCGACCACCAAAAGTGCCCCCTCGCAAGCACTTAATGATCGAGACACTTCATATGAAAAATCGACATGGCCAGGAGTATCAATCATATTCAATTGGTATTGGTTCCCATTTTTTGCCTCGTAGAACAAGGTAACACTCTGGGCCTTGATGGTAATACCCCTCTCCCGTTCGATTTCCATAGAGTCCAAGACCTGATCCTTCATTTCTCTACTTTCTAAGGCACCACATGTCTGTATAAAGCGGTCAGCAAGAGTCGATTTACCATGGTCTACATGAGCAATAATCGAAAAATTACGGATTTTCGATATATCAGAAATAACCGATTTGTCAGGCATGTTCGAGGTTACTCATTATTTGTAGAATAAAATTAACCGAATTGTTGGGATACTCACATTCGATTGAGTTGGTATTAGGCTCGCTTCTAGTTGAGCAATTAAAATCCCAATCCAATTTGTTGATAATTGCAAGCACATCCTAGGAGACCAGAACAACATGTTCAGTTTTTTTCAACACGAATATCCCGTAGTTCTCGTTCTTTCTTGCCAAACACCATTCCGATCAGGTGAATCGGTTCCTTGCGGTTTCGACACTTGTTTGCATAGCCTTTTTCACGAATCTGCGCAAGCGCATGATCGAGAGCTTTTTCTACTCCAGTTTCATATTCAATCATCTTGAGTTCCAGGACAAATACCTGGTTCTCATGCAAGAGAACCAGGTCTGAGCGACCATGTTTGGTCATTTCCTCAGCTTTCAGATCAACCGGCGTGGTACGAAAACAAAGGTACAGCAAACTCGCATACCAGGCTTCATAATCTCCAAGATTGGCCTGGTCAAACCAGATATGAGGAAATCCCGAGAGCAAATCCTGGATCTTCTCCTTGAACACGGAAAAGTTGTTCTCTCCCAGTGCCTGAACCAGATCCTCTCCAGTCGCTGCTACTTCCTTGCCGCGCTTGGTCAAGTGCTCCGCTAGCCCGGCATTGAAACTACTCTGTACCTCATAATTGGGATAGTCCAGATGATACAAAATACGAGTTCCTTTTTGTTCCTTTTTCGTGATGGTCAGTTACCCAGACTGGAAAAGCAATGCTTCATGACTGAATTGACCCAACTCGAAATTGGGCACAAAGTCGGCATCCGCTACGCGGTTTTCCAATTGCATGGGACTGACTTGGTTATCCTCCAATAACCGATATAAATAGCCCGGTTGTCCAGATTTGAACCAGTGAGCCCGAAATTCACATTTCTTAAAAAGATGGAGAATGTCGTAGGGATTATAGAGCTTCTCGGTATCCAGCCAGTTGTAGCCGTTATACCATTTACGAATCTTGTCCCGATCTGGTCCTTCCAGTTCCGGAGCAAACACCGTATCGAGACCGTGATCAGTGTATCCACAAATCGATGCCAAGTGCGGATACAGGCTGATATCATCGAGATTGTTGAGACCCGAAGAAAAACTGATCTTGGAAAACATCGTGATGCCGGTGATGAACACAAAACGGATATATTTTTGCGAACTCTTCAGAATGCTATATACGTCTCTTAGCCTATCCCGGTCTACCTGAGCCTTGTCACTGTTCTCCAGTAAATCCAACATCGGCTTGTCATACTCATCAACCAATTCCACCACCTGACGACCGGTCTTTTGATGAAGGCGAGTCAGGATACTCCGAAGCCGCTCGGAAGCGGAAGTCACTGGAGGCAAGAATTTTAGATCAAATGCAATTATCAACTTCATACAATTGATTCAGAACTGCATATTGGAGTTCTTCAGGTGTACTGACGATCCCGTCCAAAGTCAAACGAACCACTGGATGTTTGACCGACCCGTTCCAGTATGGGTGAATATCTAGCCCCCGAATAAGGGCCTCATTCCCTTCAAACAGTTCCTGCAAGGGATCGACCAGCAAACTCTTACCGAAGCGGCGAGGACGGGAAAGAAAGTAGTACCTTCCTTCCTCAATCATTTGCCGAATCAGAGGGGTTTTATCAACATAATAACAACCATCCTTTCGAAGATCAGCAAACGATTGATAACCGATCGGTAGCTTGCGTCGTAGGGTCTGAATTTCTGCATTCATGATGCAATTTATCTTAACATAAACTGTAACTGAGATTCTTTGTGGTACTCGTCAAATTTCAGCAAACCACATACTCTGATCACAGAGCAACATTGCTGCTTCTTGCAAATTGCTCGTTTTGAATAATCTTCGAATCTCGATCCTTCGTTGTTGGCAATAAAGTGTGATATTTCGTATATAATATACGAAATATCACACTTTAAAAAACATGATTTTTCGGAAAAAATATCTCAATCGGTTGGAGGTTGCTGTTGCTCGAGCACCTGTCACTGCACTGATTGGCCCCCGTCAAGCCGGGAAAACAACTCTCGCTCTACAGTTTTCAAACAACCTAATGTCAACTCTGTTTGACCTTGAGTCCGATTCTGCCGTAAGGGCTCTCGAAAATCCAGAACTGATACTTGGTTCCTTAAGCGGTCTTGTGGTAATAGACGAGATTCAACGTATGCCTGAGTTGTTCTCTGTGCTTCGAATTCTCGCAGACAGAGATCATTCAAACACCTCTTTTCTAGTCCTCGGTAGTGCTTCTCCATCCATAATCAAGGGCGTATCCGAGAGTCTCGCAGGTCGTATAGAATTTATCGATATTACTGGGTTTAATCTGCAGGAATCCGGTTTTCAACAATTGAATAATTTGTGGCTCCGAGGAGGGTTTCCACGATCATTTTTGGCTATATCAAAGGATGATAGCATCGTTTGGAGAAAAAATTTTCTTCGTACATTTCTTGAGAGAGATATACCGCAACTCGGCATCCGTATTCCAGCTTTGGTTCTTGAACGGTTCTGGTATATGTTGGCGCATTGGCATGGGCAAGTCTGGAATGCATCAGAATTAGGTAGGTCGCTAGGCTTGGGTGACAAAACCATGCGCAACTACCTAGATATTTTGACTGGGGTATTCTTGATTCGTCAACTCCAGCCATGGTATGCAAACATAAAAAAACGGCAAGTGAAAGCGCCAAAGATTTATTTCCGAGACTCTGGTTTGCTTCATGCATTGCTGAATATTCAAGACGATCTGGAGTTGTACCGTCACCCAAAAGTGGGAGCCTCTTGGGAAGGATTCATTATTGAGCAAATTCTCAGTTGTCTAGACTACCCACCAGCTTGGTTTTGGAGTGCTCATAGTGGAGGGGAAATTGATTTGTTAATTGATTACAATGGATATCGTTTTGGTTTCGAAATGAAATACAGCGAGTCACCAAAAGTACCAGCTACGTTAAGGAAATCCGCAACCTTGCTTGAGCTTGACCACTTATTTGTGATCTATCCAGGCACCCGTAACTATCCGATAACTGAGCGAATCACTGTTCTTCCCGCTGTCGAAATTGGGACACTGCAAAATCATCTAAACACAGTAAACTAGGCAATCAATCGGTCTCTAGGTTGCTTGCATGGTCTGATTTTATCAGGTCGGTGCACAAACTCAGAGTATGTTTCAGATTTGTACTGTTTCGTTTAATTTTTTTGAAAATAAGTTGGGGAGGAATTGGTCAATAGTATAAATTCTTTAGGGTTGTATACACAATTTACAATAAGCATATGAAGGGACAAAGCTTATTCACCCAATTTGAGGCAAGAGGGTCAGTTTCTTGATTTGCAAGATTTCTACTGCTAAAAAGTTTGGAACTCTTTCCGACATTGCGATCATTATTATTACAAACATTGTGAGTGGGTGATAGCACATCAATTTGATATCTTATAGCAAAGTTCAATTTTTCTCGATATAGGCATCGTTTGAGCTCTTCAACCACAGGTAAACCATCGCTTAGCAAATCAACAATAATTCAGTAACCAGAGCCCTGATGATACAATCACGCACTTTAATCGAATCGTTCGGTCCATGCGCACCTCCAAATTACTCCTTGCAACCTTGAAGCAAAATCCCGCTGATGCCGAAGTCATCTCACACCAACTAATGGTTCGAGCTGGACTGATACGTCGTGTTGCCGCTGGAATTTATAACTGGCTGCCAACTGGTATGCGAGTGCTGAATAAGGTAAAACAAATTGTTCGCGAGGAAATGAATCGTTCGGGTGCTCAAGAAGTACTATTGCCAGGCGTGCAACCCTCTGAGCTATGGCAAGAATCTGGACGATGGAATGACTATGGCCCAGAACTCCTGCGTTTCAAAGACCGCCATCAACGTGAATTCTGTTTGGGACCAACTCATGAAGAAGTAATCACTGCGTTATTAAAAAACGAAGTGCGAAGCTATCGGCAACTACCGGGAAACTTCTATCAGATCCAGACCAAATTCCGCGATGAAATTCGCCCCCGTTTTGGCATTATGCGAGGCCGTGAATTCATCATGAAAGATGCATATTCATTTCATGATAGTCAAGAATCTCTTCAAGAAACATACGATGTGATGCATGACACCTACTGTGCAATCTTTGATCGGATCGGACTTCGATATCGACCAGTAGCTGCTGATTCCGGTAGTATCGGTGGTGAAATATCCCATGAATTCCACGTCCTCGCCGAATCGGGAGAAGATGCAATCGCCTTTTCAACTTCAAGCGATTATGCCGCCAATCTGGACTTGGCAGAAGCCATGCCGCCCGCTACAGCAGTTGCTAAACCCTGTATGGATTTAGAACTAGTCGATACACCCGGTCTCAGAACCATTAACGATTTGGTAAACCAGTTCAATCTACCAATTGAAAAAACAATTAAAACATTGATTGTTGAAGCCTCCAAAAAATCAAACTATAAACTGGTTGCTATGTTGGTCCGGGGTGATCACGAAATGAATCCAGTAAAAGCAGAAAAACTAGACATTGTCGCCTCTCCTCTACGCATGGCCGATGCAGATATGATTCGAGCAGAAATTGGCGCAGGCCCTGGATCACTAGGCCCAGTCAATCTGCCCATTCCCTGCATCGTTGATCATTGTGTTGCAAGCATGTCTGATTTCGCAGCCGGTGCCAATCAGGATGATAAACACTATTTTGGGATTAACTGGGGCCGTGATACCGATGCAACCATAGTAGCCGATATTCGAAATGTTGTAGATGGTGACCTATCCCCCGATGGACTTGGAAGGATCAAGATTGTGCGTGGCGTAGAGGTCGGCCACATCTTTCAACTGGGCTTAAAATATAGCACCGCACTGAATGCGTCAGTACTTGACGCAGAGGGGAAAACAATTCCAATGCATATGGGATGTTATGGTATTGGAGTCACCCGGATCGTTGCCGCAGCAATTGAACAAAATCACGACAACAAAGGAATCATCTGGCCCGATTCAATTGCCCCTTGGTCAGTTGTGATTGTTCCTATTGGACTAAAACGATCAAAAAATGTCAAAAAACTGACCGAGTATTTGTACAAATCACTCTTGGACGCCAAGATTGAAGTCTTACTAGATGATCGTGATGAGCGACCAGGCGTCCTATTTGCAGATATGGAATTGATTGGTATTCCCCATCGAATCGTAATTGGCGAGCGGGGTATCGAAAACCAGGCTGTAGAATACTACCATCGACCAACGAATCAAACGAAAAACCTTTCTATCGAAAATCTGACCGGAGAGTTAATTTCCATCATCCAGAAAAAGCAATCCTGAGCTTCTAACCGAGAGTCAGAACCGGAGGATATCAACAACTGGCTAATTTCAAAAAGATTAACCATTATTAAACTCAATATCAATCTCTAAGTATCGCAAGATGAGCTCGACTTTAACTATTTTGGCAATCGGCGATATCCATCTAGGCACAATACCCGCCAGACTACCTGAAAACCTGTCAGATGCAGGATTGTCAAAACACGATTTGTCGCCAGCTACAGCATGGAAGTGTGCTGTTGATTATGCAATAGACCAGCAGGTTGATGCAGTTTTGCTCGCAGGAGACGTTGTTGAAAGCACGAATGCTCGTTTCGAGGCTATAGTGCCACTCGAACAAGGAGTCCAAGAGCTAATCAATAACAATATCCAGGTCATTGCAGTAGCCGGAAATCATGATACTGATGCCCTACCCCGCCTAGCAAAACTGATCAATGGATTTCATCTGCTTGGAGAACAAGGTATATGGGACAAAACCACCTTATCAAAAAATGGCAGACCAATAGTGGCCATAATTGGTTGGTCTTTTCCAGAAAGACATGTACTTGATAACCCCCTTGCTAAACTTGATCAGCGAGCATTAGGACTTGCATCTTCAACGATATGCAAAATTGGTTTACTACATGCAGACCTTGATGTTTCCGGTGGGCCTTACGCACCCGTTAAAACTACTGATCTTCGTTCGATTGGATTCGATGCTTGGTTACTAGGACATATTCACAAACCATCATTACCACAATTCCGAGGAAAACCGACCAAAGACGCCATCGGATATCTAGGCTCCTTAATCGGACTTGATCCGACAGAAACTGGACCTCATGGCCCTTGGATTCTAAAAATATCCTCAAACGGCCTAGAAGAAATCAAACAAATGCCCATTGCTCCTCTACGATGGGAACACATCAATATTTCATCGGACCAAGTTAGCAATATCGAAGATCTCTCAGACTTACTACTTGATCAAACAACTAAAATTCTACAAAAAATCAAAGATGAAGGACCTGTTCCCGATGTGCTAGGTATACGAGCTACAATTATCGGACGATGTAGTTGCCATAAAGAAATTCAAGAATGGATCGATAAACGTGAGTTCGAAAAAATACAACGATTGGTAGATAAAACATGGGTTTTCTACAACAAGATAATCAATTTGACAGATACCAAGATCGATATTACTGAGATTGCTACGGGAGATGACCCCGCTGCATTACTCGCACAGAGAATAGTTATCCTCGAAAATAATCATCCTGAAGCCAAAGAACTGATCAAACAAGGACGGTCTGTATTGGAATCTAAGACCAAGGACAGTCGATGGGAACCTGTTAAAGACCACCGAAATTCCCCTGATTTTCTCTCAGATGAATATTTGCGAGAATTACTCATTCGTGCGGGCAAGAACGCTCTTCACAATATGCTAGATCAAATTCCAGATAATAATTCATGAATTTAAAACGCCTGAATGTCAATCGTTTACCTGGAATCGATTCACCTTTTCAGGTTGAATTCAAAGGATCGAACTTTCACATTATTCATGGCCCTAATGGAATTGGAAAATCCAGTCTTTGTAAAGCAGTTGAACACTTATATTGGGGGGATCAAAAAACCAATACACCGATTTCAGTAACTGGACAGTTAGAAATTAACGGGGTGATCTGGTCAATCGAACGTGACGGTAAAAGCCTCAATTGGTCTCGAATTGATGGACAGGAATCGGAGCCTCCAGAATTACCACCAAGCCATCAGGCCAAGTGCTTCTTTCTCCAGTTACGAGACTTGATCAATCCATCACGAGACAGCTTGTTTGATATCGCAACGGAGATAAACAAACAAATGGCAGGAGGCTTTGATCTTGATTCTGTAACGAAATCATTCCCGGAATTGACCCGACATCGAACAAGTTCTCTAAGCAAGACCTATTCAAATGCAAGCCTCAATACCGAAAAAAAACAAAGAGAACAGTCAAACCTTCAATCCCGAGAAAACCAATTGGAGGAGCTTGAAGCAAGACTAGCAAAAGCTAGGGAAAATGCAAACCAAGAAGCAAGCATCAATAAAGCAGTAGGATTAGTTACGAAACGCAAGGAACTTAACCGTCTCTACCTCGATTTTCAGAATTTTCCATCTGAAATTGGAAAAATACAGGGAGATGAAATCGAGAGACTGAACGAACTAGAAGAAAAACTTCGGAATAACTCTGAGGAAATCGAGCTGTTAAATCAGGAGATAAAAACAGCCAAAGATGAACAGAAAGAAACCAAACTATCAGAACCGCTGGATTCGGAGAGTCTCACCGCCCAAAAATCACGAGCCGATCAACTAATTCGGCTAGAAGATACCATTAATAACCTCGAAAACGATATTGCAGATCAAAAAGGTCAACGTAATAAAGCAATGGAAGCGATCGGAAAAACTCTCAATCTTGATCGTCAATACCAACTCCAAGATCATAGTAATTTGTATGAATTCCTAGGACGATGCTTACGTACTAATAATCAAGAAGAGATCATTACAAAAAAAATCGAGTTCATCAAGAAGGAGCAAGAGAACCAGAATACTGAATGGAATTCCGACCAACTTGATAGTGCTATTTCTGCTCTTCGAATGTGGCTTAGAGCACCAAGTTCTCAGAAATCTTCCTTTCTTAACACCAATCTGAAATGGACGACAGTCTTGGGGGGTTTTTTGGTTTTGTTGGGAGGAAGTTTCACTTATGTCTTCTCTTCCTTGTTCCTCCTTTTGGTTGGTACTGGGCTGGGTATTCTAATTGTAGCGTTGTATCTATTTCGTGTTGCTATCCGTTCATCAACTTCTCACGAATCTCGAGAAGAAGCGAAAAAAACGTATCGACTAACCAAGCTAGATGAACCAGATCAGTGGGATATCCCCTCTGTTAAAACCTTGCTAACAAAACTCGAAAAAGAACAAGCAAATGTATCCGCTACACATCAGGTTATGCAGATACAACGGTTCGAACTCGAAAAACTGAACCAAGAACTAGAAACAGTTAAAACGAAACAGGAAAAGCTCGATCTCGAGCGGAAAATACTTGAAGCAGAACTGGATTTAGACGACATACCCGACACAGAACTTGTTGACTATGCGCGCTCTCTTGATCATGTTCGCGGAGTTCAAATTAGTCTTGCGGGGTTCCAAGAAAGACTCGAGAAATCAAAATGCAGTCATAATCGGGAACTTAAGCAAGTAACAGACTACATCACTCGGAATGGAGGTGAAAAGCCTGATAATGGACTGGAAGCAAAAGCCAAGATTAATTCTCTCAGCGACCGAAGCAATCGCCTAAACCAAGCATTATTGAAAGAACGGTCCGCTTCACAACAAATCAAAAGAATCCAATCTGAAAAACAACAAACGGAAAAACATTGTCGGGTTATCTTTTTGCATTTATCACTTGATATCGGAGATAGAGTAAAACTGAAGGAAATGTTGGATCAAAAAGAGGGATATAGCCAATTACGTGATCAAGTATTGAAACTCGAAAGCCAGATTGAGGGAATAGCACAAGAACTAGATACAGACGGCGAGTCTGAACTGAAAAACTCTACCATTGAAAATTTACATCAACAGCAGAAACAGGCTGAACAAGCTAAGCAAAAAGTTGAGAATATTTCAGCGGAAATTAGTGAAATTCAGACTCTAGTTAACCAAGCCAAGCAAGGAGATTCAATGCAGGACCTGATCGCAAAGCGGGATGAAGCCAGGAATAATTTACAGGATGGCCTTGAGACACAATTGCATTCACATGCAGTGAAATTTCTGATCGATCAAGTGAAAGATCAGTATGAACAAGGACGCATACCTCGCATGTTTGAGCGCGCGAAATCCCATTTTGCACGCTTTACTCGCAACTCTTATGAACTACAACTAGGTCGCCATAATGGTAAACTAGGATTGTGGATGTTGGAACTACATACAGGCAAAAAACGCGAACTTGATCAACTATCGGATGGAACTCGTGTTCAATTGCTCATTGCCACACGTATCGCATTTGCTGAAGAAATTGAAAAAAGCCTGACACTGCCTTTCTTTCTTGATGAAGCATTGGATCAAAGTGATCCTCAACGCTTTGCAGCTATTGTTAACTGTCTAGGCCAAGTCTCTGCTGATCAGAAACGACAAATTATCTATCTGACGAGTGATCCAGTTGACCAAGATCGAATAAAACATGCCTTGGAGAGTGCAGGTTGTCAGCTTGCTTGCACCATTGATCTAGGAAGAATCCGGAATCTGTCAGTTGGTGTAGATGATATAACCAAGCTCGAAATACAGTCTGAAACAGACATTCCAGCACCATCCGATCAATCCTATTCACAATATTCGATCGATTTGGCTATTTCTGAATTCACACCAACTCAAGGTTGGCTTGGTCAATCAATTAGCTATGTACTACCCGAAAATAATGAACTTTTATACAAATTCTATAAGAATGGCATTCAGTTTGCAGGTCAATGGAGCATTGTGCAAGGACAACCTCTTGCGAATGAATTGTGCAATGGACTCCTCGATCCAGAGGAGATGGATAGTCGGATCGAATTGTTCAAAATATTCTGCGAATTATGGTCTTTGGGTCGTGGTCGCCCACTAGACCGGCATAATCTAGAGACCAGCGATGCAATCAGCGACCGATATATTCAGGGTATTTCGGAGATTACCAAAGAAAATAAGGGGAATGCAGCCAAACTCATTGAGATATTGAAAGAAAGAAAGGACGAGAGAAGCAGTGGCTTTCGACAAAAGCAGATTAATAAACTAGAACAGTATTTTTTGAATAATGGTTATCTTGAAGATCGAGAAGTATTGGATAAAGATCAACTTTTACTCAGGATAAGGGCCACTCCGATAGCGAATAAACTATCAGAACATACGAGCCTCAATCTAATTAAAAAATGGCAGACTTTGGCAGATCAATTTTCCAGTTCATAATCTGTTTATGAAATTTTTTTCTCAAATGTCGAAACTTGCCTCAAATCCCCGCCCTGCCATAGATAAAACATAACAACAGATTCATCAGAAGTTTCAAAAGAATGAGGAACAGAAGAAGAAATGTAAATAATCTCACCCGTATTTTTCAACAACTTCGGCCTGTCTCGACCAACTTGAAATCGAACCGACCCAGATAGAATCCAGTAAATCTCCTCTGCATCATGCCAATGAAGAGGATATTCGACATGTGGTGCCCAAACACCAACTCCAGTTCGCAGCTGATTGCTGATAAAGGGACCTTGTTGTCCACTAATCTCGGCAAAGGCATATCCGGACAAAAGCGCATCTCCAACAACTCCGTCTGCTTTGGTATAGGTCTGCTCCCAGAATAAACATTCACGATAATTGATGACTAGACTCAAAAGTCTTTCAACTTGTGATCCAGAATCGGGTTTAGTCTCTACAATAGAGCTGATAACAGGCAAAACTCTACACCCAACATCACACCAGCGATCTCCGACATCTTGGAAACCGTCTTTGAATTTCTGAACATGTAAATTTTCGCTTTCAAAAACCATTCGCTCCATTGTCGAGAGAATTTCAGCATGTATCTCACGAAATTCGGATGCTCTGTTTGTTTCTTGCATCGTCATGAATTTGACATGTTTATCTCATACAACTACCAACTCGGTCGAATGCCGACTTAACCTTTCAAAACCATCATTCGTAACTCGTACTGTCTGTCCCAGAGTCATTGAATTGCCAGACTGGCTATTCATCAGGATTATGTGAACAAATAGTACATTATTCGTTTGCATAATATAAGGATTGTCAGAATAGAACATCGGATAGTCCATCCAAATCGGACTGAACATGGCTCCAAGGCTATATCCACACGCATTCATTCGGTGTTCTTGATAACCATGCTCATCCAGAACCCTTGCATGTTCGGAAAATACCGTTCCCATCGTCTCTCCAGGACGAATTGAGTCCAGACAAGCTTCCATTGCTTCAGAGCAAGCAGTATGCATATTTTTATGCTCGTTCGACACATCACCAATTAAGAAGGTCTGCATAAGGCAAGCGTGATAACGTCGATATGCTCCTGCATACTCAAGAGTGAGTTGATCCTGCTTATCCAGCGTTCTCCGTCCCGAAAAATATCGACATAACAGACCACCTGCACCAGAACCAATGATGAATTCATTTCCAGGATAATCACCACCCCCACGAAAGACAGCAGACTGCATTGCAGCGAGAATATCCCCTTCAAATACCCCTGCTCCGGCCGTCTCGATAGCCGCTGTCATGGCATCATCAGCAAGCTCTGCTGCTCGCTTTACGAATACAATTTCCGCATCGCTCTTGACAGCACGAATAACTCCAATCAATGAGGATTCATCCTTAAGTTGACAGAATTTACTTAGCGCCTGATCCAAACTCTTGCCATAGGCAGCAGACAATCCATATGCATTGTATTCACATCCTAAAGTCTTTCCAGAAACACCATAGTCAGATAATACATTTCGCAAATCCAAAAATGGATTGGCTTGTTCTGCATCGACCCAGATGCGTATATCTTTGATATCAGACGTGTATTGTGCCTGGCGTAGATCAGGCGCTCTAGTCAGAAGAAAATATTGACCGTCAACACCCAAATATAAGCACTGGAAAAAGCAAAATCCAAAGGTATCATATCCGGTTAAATAGTACATGCTCTCCTGCTTGAAGATCAGTAGTCCGTCCAGTTTCTTTTTTTGCAATTCTGCTATAACCTTGATTCGGCGCTGAGCTAATTCAGAGTTTTCAAAATGTAACGACATAATTGTAATTTAAAAATTTTTGAACTTCAGATGCTAACTGATGGTGGCATCGCTTTGTTATAAGAAATTAGGTGTTTTATGGCTAAAGTACTCAACTGTATTCAGACAAATAAGATGTAGGAAGAACCTTTGAATCTTTATTTCTGACAGCTTGAATAAATCACAAATACCATTTACCACTGAGTTAAGTTTTCATCATTATGGGTATCTTTTCGACCACAATAGGGGAATAGTAGATAAGGAAAACATCATTCTAATCGTTAAACATTCTATCAGTGCAACTCCAGTAAACTGCTTATGATCTATTTCCATACACTTTACTTGCCGAAAATTATATATCCAAATCATACCTGCTGATGAAATTGGCAAGGATTTCTAAATTATTATTCAGATACTCTCTGCTTCCAGTATAATTTCCAACGGTTCAAATCTAGCCCTCATCTTATGCCGCGGCCAACTAGAACTCGATTCGATACCCTATCTTTGCATGCCGGACAACGACCCGATCCTGTCCACGGCGCTCGGGCAGTTCCCATCTACCAAACCACAAGTTACGTCTTTCGAGACAGCGATCATGCAGCATCATTGTTCAACATGGAAAGGCCAGGACATGCTTACTCCCGTCTTTCCAATCCAACTACAGCGGTTCTCGAAGAACGAATTGCAGCCCTCGAAGACGGAATTGGAGGTATTGCAACCTCGAGTGGGCAGGCAGCACTCCATCTGGCAATTGCCACCTTAATGGGTTCCCCATCACACATCGTTTCCTCAAGCGCTATCTACGGGGGATCCCATAATCTGCTGGAATATACCTTGCCCCGATTTGGCATTGAAACGACCTTCGTTTCACCACGTGATATAGATGGCATTTGTAAAGCCATCCGCCCCGATACTCGACTGATATTTGGCGAGACCATCGGCAATCCAGGAAATGACATCATGGATATTCCAACTGTTGCCGAAATTGCTAACGAAAACAAAATTCCTCTGATGATCGATTCGACATTTACCACTCCATACTTAATGAAACCGTTTGAGCATGGAGTGAATCTGATTATGCATTCAGCAACCAAATTTCTATGTGGACACGGCACAGTGATTGGAGGTATTCTGGTTGATCATGGCAGATTTGACTGGGAATCCAGTGGCAAATTCAAAACACTTTCAGAGCCTTACTCCGGTTTTCATAATATGACTTTTGATGAGGAAATGAGTCAAGGTGGATTTCTACTGAGAGCCCGTCGTGAAGGAATGCGTGATTTTGGAGCATGTATGGCACCAACAGTGGCTTTCTATATCCTGCAAGGTATTGAAACGCTCTCACTGCGAATGCACCGACATATTGAAAATACTCGTAAAATTATTGAATACCTACTATCATCTGATCAAGTAGAGACGGTCAGTTATCCAGAATTACCCGAACATCCAGATTACGAATTGGCAAAAACTTTACTACCCCGTGGAGCAGGCTCAGTCTTTAGTTTTTCATTGAAAGGGGGACGTAAAGCCGGCAAAGCATTTACAGAAGCACTTGAGGTTTTTTCGCATTTGGCAAATGTTGGAGATGCAAAATCGCTAATCATTCACCCAGCCAGTACGACTCATCATCGCATGAGTAAAGAAGACCTAGAAAAGGTCGGAATAACTGAAGGCACAATCCGGTTATCAGTCGGACTTGAAGACATTGATGATCTAACCGAAGATCTAGCAAAGGGACTGCATTTTGCAAAGAAAGAAACCGAAAAATAGTAATGTATATCTCCCTAGATAACACGCCATATTACATTTATACCGGTACTCATGAGCCCAAACCAGAGTTGGAAACAATTGTGTTTGTGCATGGCGCTTCCATGGACCATTCCGTATGGTCACATCAAAGCCGTTATTTCGCCTATCACGGATACAATGTTTTGGCCGTAGATCTACCAGGACATCGGTTCAGCAAGGGCAAGCTTCTCTCGAACATAGAAGATATCGCAAAATGGATCCTACAGATACTTAATTGCGTTAACTGTCGAGCAATCCACTTGGTAGGTCACAGTATGGGGGCACTCGCAGCACTTGAGGCCGCATCGCAACTCCGATCAGATATACACCACCTCAAAACCTTGTCTTTGGTTGGATTTTGCTACCCAATGCGAGTTACTCCAGCTCTCTTGAATGCAGCTAAAAATAATCCGAGTAAGGCCTATTCTATGATGACGCAGTGGAGTCACGCATCAAAAACAGGAGGCGAACCCGTTCCAGGATTTTGGTCAGCAGGTATGCAAATGAGTATGATGGAAAATAACCAGATAGAAGCAATTCACTGTAATTTGGAAGCTTGCAATAATTATTTGGGCGGTGAGCAGGCTTTTGCTCGAGTAGAGTGTCCCATTTTATTTATTAGCGGAAAACTTGACAAAATGGCACCTGCAAAACTAGCTATCCGAGAAGCAGAAAGAATCAAGAATGCGAGAATTCAGATCATTGATGGATGCGGTCACAATATCATGTTTGAATCACCTGACAGTGTTCTAAATTCTCTGAATCAATTCATACGTCGCTAGATGACTTTTTATCCTGCCTAGACTTGGATTTCGAAATTGGAACATGTTGAACAAATCCTCTTTCCCAAGTGGATTATCCCCGTCGATGAGACAAATTCAATTTATGAAGATTGCGGCATAGTTATTGATGCTGGACGTATCGTTGAAGTAGCTGATAAATCAAAGCTTGAGGCCAAATACTCATCGAATGAGGTTGCAATACTCGACGATCATGCCATTATTCCGGGATTGGTCAATGCGCATACGCATGCTCCCATGACCCTGTTTCGTGGTCTGGCTGATGATTTACCCATGCAGGAGTGGCTCAATGAACACATTTGGCCAGCAGAAGCAAAGTGGGTTGATGAAGAATTTGTGCGGGCAGGAACGAACCTCGCCTGTGCAGAAATGCTACGTTCCGGTACAACCTGCTTTAATGACATGTACTTCTTCCCAAATATCGTCGCTGAGCAATGTGAAGCATGCGGTATTCGGGCTTGCATCGGCATGATCGTGATCGAGTTTCCGACAATCTGGGCAAAAAATCCTGATGAATATATTCAAAAAGGTCTTGATCTTCGAACTTCCCTCAAGAAATCGACTCTTATCACTACCTGTTTCTCACCGCATGCTCCCTACACAGTATCGGATAATACCCTCAAACAAATTGTCGAGTTATCAACGACACTGGACTGTCAAGTCCACATCCACGTGCACGAAACAGCCGAAGAGGTAGAGCGAGCTGTTTGTGAAACAGGAATTCGCCCACTCGAACGCTTACATCGTCTAGGTCTGCTAAATAAACGCTTGATGGCTGTTCACATGACTCAACTCACAATGGATGAGATTCAAACTGTCGCTGAGCACAAGGCTCATGTTATCCACTGTCCCGAATCAAACCTCAAGTTATCTTCTGGTAATTGCTCCACTGGTAAATTGATAGACCATGAGGTCAATGTTGCCCTTGGAACTGACGGTGCTGCAAGTAACAATGATTTGGATATGTTTGGTGAAATGCATACAGCTTCACTATTAGCCAAAATAGTTGGTGAATCCGCTACATACCTTGATAGCTATACAACACTTCGCATCGCAACCTTGAACGGAGCAAAAGCACTGAATCTTGATCATGAAATTGGTTCTATCGAATCTGGAAAATCAGCAGATCTGGTCGCAGTTAATCTGTCACATCCAGCTACTCAACCTTGTTACAGTCCGGTCAGCCAGATCGTGTATAGCACTTCTCGAGATCAAGTTACTGATGTATGGATAGCTGGAAAGCGACTATTAAATGAGGGGAAACTCACCACAATTGATGAACATCAAAGCATATCTGTCGCCCGAGACTGGCGGGATAAAATTTATCTTTCAAAAACATGAAACCAAGCCAGCCCTTCCACAATGACCATAATGTGGATAGTAGAGAACGCGCAAAGTTTGAGGTCCCGATCAAGCAATGGTGGGATCCTCAAGGTGATTTTGCACCGCTACATCGCATCAATCCGCTTCGTTTACACTTTATCAATGAACGCACCCCTCTATCCGAGAAAAACGTCTGCGATGTCGGCTGTGGTGGCGGTATACTGAGCGAAAGTATGGCAAAACTTGGTGCTACAGTCACCGGTATTGATATCTCGGAAGAAATTTTGGATGTTGCGAGAACTCATGCCCAATATCTTGATTTAAATATTGATTATCAATGCATAGATGTCCACATACTCGCTGAAAGCACTGCAAAACAATGGGATATCGTTACATGCCTGGAGGCACTTGAACATGTTCCTGATCCATTGAGCCTGATCAAAGGTTGTGCAAAACTGGTCAATCCGGGAGGCTCAGTCTACTTTTCAACAATGAATCGTAATCTAAAAGCCTTTGCTCAAGCGATAGTTGGAGCCGAATACATTCTTGGATTGCTACCGAAAGGAACTCATGACTATAGCAAGTTTATTCGTCCTTATGAACTTCTAAAATGGTGTGAACAATGCAACATGCATCTTATTGATATGAAGGGGATATCCTATAACCCCATACTCGATCAATATTCCATTGTGGAATGTACGGAAGTAAATTACATCGCTCACGCTATCTATCCCGAATAATTTGCATGGACAATCCACTACCCTTTTCAATCCAAAGCATATTATTTGATCTCGATGGCACTCTGGTTGATTCACATGGTGATCTCTGTAATGCATTGAACCGTCTCGAAACAGAATGTGGAAAGTCCCCAACACCACATGATTTGATACGTCCATACGTTTCGCAAGGGGCCATGAAAATGATTTGTATTGCGTTCGATATCGAATTGAATAAAGACAATCCACGCCTCCAATCTCTATGGAGACAATTGCTTCAATTCTATAAAGAAGATATTTCCTCGCTATCGAAAGTCTTTCCGGGAATGTCGAAGGTCCTTGAGTACTTAGGCTTGAATGGAATCGGATGGGGAGTTGTAACGAATAAACCTGAAGGTCTTTCACGTCAACTTCTCACTGCACTGAATGTAAAGCCACCGAAAGGATGCATTGTCGGTGGAGATACACTTCGATCCAAGAAACCAGAACCCGAGACACTGTTTTATGCCTGTCAGCTACTTGGTGCTGACCCGAAAAAAACGGTGTATATAGGAGATGACCCACGTGACGTTGAAGCCGGAAAAAATGCAGGAATGACAACAATTGCTGTCAGATATGGATACTATATGCCCGATAATCCACCCGAACTCTGGGGGGCTGATCGCATAATTGATTCTCCTATCGAGTTGATCAATATCTTATCGACCTAAAGTTCAGTGAAGATTCTGAACAACCCGCAATCTGCCAAGAATTTCTGCCAGTCATGGCGTGAAAATAGCATGCAGGTTGGCTTTGTAGCAACCATGGGAGCACTGCACGATGGACATTTATCCCTGCTTAAACGAGCAATTTCTGAAAACGATCGGACCTGTGCTAGTATTTTCGTGAATCCACTACAGTTTGATGACTCTCGAGACTACAAAGCATACCCAACCGACATGCAACGAGATTTGGAAATACTCAATCAGTATGGATGTGATATGGCTTTTTCAGGAACTATGGATACTTTCTTTCCTGAAGTCGATCATCCAGATAAGATTAAACCAATCCATCCTGGCCCCTACGCTTGGGATTTGGAAGGTACCTATCGACCGGGCTTTTTTGAAGGTGTTGCAACAATTGTTGATCGCCTGTTTCGCACTGTGGGTGATTGCAAGGCATATTTTGGCGAGAAAGACTTTCAGCAAACCCTGGTGGTCAAATACTTGTCGACCCAAATGAAATTTACAGGAATTAATATTGAGATTGTTGTTTGTCCCACTGTCCGGAACAAAGGAGGACTTGCGCTATCCTCACGGAATCAGCATTTAGGAACAACCCAGATCAAACTTGCAAACCAAATTTATCAAGCTCTGAACCAGACTCAACTAGCCTGGAGATCCTCGATTCGGAATCGAAACACTCTTACTGAAATACTACAAACGGAACTAAAACACCCGCAAATTAGCATAGATTATGCTGAAATACGTAATCCGGAAGACTGGAACTCCACCAAACTGAAAATGAATGATGCAATTGCGCTTATAGCAGTTCGAATTGGCGGTGTTCGCCTTATTGACAATCTTCGCCTGAATCAACCATAAAAGTATTGAATCGTCATATATATTCATTAACAATCAATCTGATACAGTAACCATTACTCTATTCTCCAAATCGAACATTGAATATGAAACCTGCAATCAACAAAAAAGCAATCGTACTCGGAGGAAGTTCGGGTATTGGACTAGAAACTTCCCGACTATTAGCAAATCAGGGAGTCGAGGTAATTGTAGGCAGTCGTCGTGGAGTGCTTGATGAACCTTTATCAGGGGTTCATGTGGAGAGCGTTGATGTGCTCGATAGACAGTCTTTACAGAGTTTTCTTGAACGTCATAGACAATTTGATTATCTGGTCAATTCAGCAACAGGTGGCCAACGGGCAGTAGGTCCCTTTCTGGATATGGATATTGAAGGATTTCGAGGCTCATTTGCGAAATTATGGGGATATACAAACTCTGTCCATCTTGGTGCTAGGCATGTAAAATCAAATGGAGCAATAGTTTTGGTCAGCGGATATCCAGCTAGACGCTTCAAACCAGGTTATATTGCTATTTCTACAGTAGGGAATGCTGTTGAAGGCTTTGTTCGAGGAATGGCTCATGAATTGAAGCCCATACGAATCAATGCGGTTGCACCCGGGCTAATTGATACCCCTATGTTTTCTCAACAAGGACATGATCGAGAAATTTTTCTGTCAGAATCCACGAAAGACCACTTGATTCCCAGAGCCGGAAAACCCGAAGAAGTTGCCAAAGCCATCCAATTTGCTCTTGAAAATGAATTTGTAACGGGAACCACTATCGATGTTGATGGAGGAGCTTTGATTCACTGAACAAACCTAACCATCATTTCTTATCAGTCTTTTTCTGAACCGACTGAACGGCCGAGTTGAATCACATCTCGACCAAATCGATTGCGGATTTCATCGGTCAAATAATCAATATCTCCTGATGAGTTGGCGCTCTGATTATTTTGCTCTATATGATCAAATATTGAACTTTGCTGACTCGGTTCAGAATCGAATCCAGAAACTCCTATACCGATTAATCTCACTTTGAAGGTTTGATCCTGCAATTCCTCAGCAATCAAATAACGCACAATTTTCCAAGCGATTTGCGTACGATTACTGGGACTTTCTAGAGTTCGTGATCGACTAATGGTATTGAAATCAGCAAAGCGGATTTTCACTTTGATCACTCGACCCTCAAGATTTGCTTCACGCAATCTATAACACACACTCTCAGTTAGGTAGATTGCTGTTGACTCAATTGCTCTATAATCACTGATATCCTGTGCAAAAGTAGTTTCCTGAGAAATAGATTTCACTTCACTGTCGGGTGTTACTTTTCGGTTATCAATTCCACAAGCAAGTTTTTGGATTTTTGTCGCATCCTGACCCAACAAATTCCGGATAATTATTGGATCGGCTAATCTGAAATCCTTGATAGTTTTTATGCCCGAAGATTGAAATCTCGCACTACTGACCTTGCCAATCCCCCAAAGACGATTAATGGGCTTTGGGTCAAGAAATGACTGAACCTGTTCTGCCATAATTACAGTAAATCCATCCGGCTTTCCTTCATCACTCGCTAGTTTGGCTAGGAACTTGTTCGGCGCGATACCGACAGAGGCGATTAACTTAAGTTCGTTTGCAATGACCGATTTGATTTGTTTGCCAATTCGAATTGAATCACCGTAGAGTTTTTCACTCCCACTGCAGTCTAAAAAAGCTTCATCAAGAGAAAGGGGTTCGATAATCGGTGTATAACGTGAAAATATATCAACTATCTGTTTCGATACTTTTCGGTACAAGGCATGTCTTGGAGAAACGATCAGCAAATCTGGGCATTTCTGTACAGCAAGAGCGGAGGGCATCGCACTATGTATACCAAATTCTCTGGCTGGGTAGTTGGCGGCTGAGACCACACCTCTTTTGTCTGGGAGCCCCCCAACAATCAATGGCCTGCCTCGAATCTCTGGATTTTCACGTTCTTCGACAGATGCATAAAATGCATCCATATCTACATGAATAATCATGATTATTCCCTATCAGAACATCTGAATTGAGTCAAAATTATGCAAGCGGTGAAAATTTGTAATTGTACTAAGACCATTCACGACCACTTTCATGATGTTATGACCCTTATACATTCGCAATTCGCAAAATTATTTTCAATTAATTCTAACCTGATCGATGGTTAAATGAAAAAGATTCGGATCACAATGATTCAATTGCGAATAAGTTCACATCAAGTACAATAAATATCATCGCATTACGAAATACAATAACCATCTCAAATCCAAAAATGAAAAAGAAAAACCAAGGTAGAAGCTTGCTGCCTAAACACCATAGATATTAGCGTCATCTTCGTATCTGCTTCAGCATTAACTTCGATTATGAAGTGTCTCCTGTGCCGTAGCCAAAATCAAAATGGGATACCTGATAGATTACAACAGTAAGATCAAAACATAGGATCTTTCGAATTGAGGACTTGATTTGAATTTTCTATTATCGACTATTATTCACAGTTGAAAATACTCCATCTTCAGCACTATTTCGTCTCATCATATTGATTCTCACATGGACAGTTCACTTTCAGTGGATGTTATCCAGTTTTTTCGATTGAGAAAACTTTGGCATTAAAGCCGATCACTGTCTGTATCATCTTGATGGAGACGATATCTGTCCAACAGGTTATCAGGCTCATCTATTCGCAAACTAGTTTATGCAGGTTACAGATTATTGAATACTGAAATTACAGATATCCAAGCTGTCGATTCATCTTCGACAAAGGTACTACTGTCCGTTAAGAATCTGACATGTGAACGTTTCGATCTTGCGTTATTTTCGAATCTGTCTTTTTGTCTTGTAGAGAGTCAGGGGCTGAGAATTGTTGGACCGAATGGTTCTGGAAAAACCACATTGATACGCACTATCGCAGGTATACACAAACCTGTATTCGGGGAAATTTTTTGGAATCTTGACCAGAAAAATGATAGCAAACCCAGAAAAACACCAAAAATTGCCTATGTAGGCCATACCACAGGTCTGCGGGGGGAATTGACCCCGCTTGAGAATCTAGAATTCTATGCACGAATAAACGGAAACCATTCCAACTTATCTCCAAAAGAATGTCTAGAAAAAATGAATGTAGCGCATTACTCAAAGCGACTTTGCATGAACCTTTCAGCGGGACAAAGACAACGAGTCTGCCTCTCAAGACTGGCCCTCAATCGATATGATTTGTGGCTACTTGACGAGCCCGCTACGTCTCTTGATAGCCAGGGCATTGATCTTTTGATTGATCTGGCAAAATCCCACGTAAATGCAGGTGGCATGTATATCTATTGTTCTCACCAGCCAATTGATTTTGGTTCTGGGCAAGATGCACAGCTTGATCTATGCACTTACAAAAATGAATTTACTCAATGTTAATTACGATAATTCAACGTGACCTTAAATGCGTCTCGCAGAATCTTTCGGGCACGATTCAACCACTTGGTTTCTTTATTATTATCGTTTCACTATTTCCCCTATCGGTCACCCCAGAATCAGAAATCTTACAAAGAATTGCCCCGGGAGTTATCTGGATTTCAGCACTGTTGGCTACCCTTCTTGCTCTTGATACTCTATTCAAAGAAGATTTTAACGATGGAACCATCGATCAGATGTTTATTGCTATTGACTCTCTTTATGTTGTAGCCCTGGCTCGCATAATCTCTCATTGGCTAATATCAGGATTACCCCTCATCATAATGTGCCTCATCATCGCTATGATGCTACATGTTCCAGTACACACTATTGACGCATTGATCGTAAGCCTTCTACTCGGAACACCAACTTTGAGTATGGTTGGATCAATCGGTGCTGCTCTTACTGTTGGTCTTCGTTATAGTGGGGTATTGCTCACAATGATTACTCTTCCCCTTTATATACCTGTGCTGATTTTTGGAACCAGTTGTATCAGTTCCGATCTTATTGGTCTTAATTGGCATGGCCAGGCTTATTTATTAGGTGCGATACTTGTGCTCAGCATTACCCTAGCACCCTTTGCAACAGCAGCAGCCCTTCGAATCAACCTGAATTAGAATCAGGCTAAATCGGATAAAATAAATTGCCGAGTTGTTGTTTTTGAAGACACATGACATCACAGTACACTAAATCAAAAGATCGGCTACCAAGGCGTACTCGCAATTCTTGGGTCTGGTTTCATCGGTTTGGTTCCCCGTCCTATTTCTACCGCATGGCCTCACGCTGGGGACCGCGTACAGGATGGTGCGCGTTCATTTTGATGATAATTGGTCTTTACATGGGACTCTTTATCGCTCCACCTGATTATCAGATGGGAGATAGCTATCGCATCATTTATATTCATGTCCCTACAGCATGGATGTCTTTATCGGTATATGTATTGATGGCTATTTCAGCAGCCATCGGACTCATCTGGAGGATGAAGGTGGCCTTTTGTGTGTCTCGTTCCTGCGCCCCTATTGGCGCTGCATTTACATTTTGCGCTCTGATAACCGGGTCGCTATGGGGCAAACCAACTTGGGGGACCTACTGGATCTGGGATGCGCGATTAACCTCTGAACTAGTATTATTTTTCTTATTCATGGGATATATGGCCCTAGACAGGGCAATACTGGACCGGAAAACAGCTTCACAAGCAACCGCGGTACTGAGCCTCGTTGGATTGGTAAATATTCCAATTATTCATTATTCAGTTGAATGGTGGAATACATTGCATCAAGGTTCAACTGTGATTCGAATGGATGGCCCGAGCATAGATACACGAATGCTGGTGCCGTTACTTATCACAACAGTTTCCATGAATCTGTATTTCGTTTCTGTTTTATTTTATCGGGTTCGATGTGAGCTTCTGGATCTTGAGCGAAGAACACAATGGGTCAAAGAGGTTATTCATGACTGATCTTATCAATATGGGCGGACATGGTTTTTATATCTGGACCAGTTATGCAGTGGTTATTGCAGTGTTGGTATTTGGTATTGTCATTCCAATTCGACATCATAAACATTTGATCAATGAAATTGCAAAGCATCACAAATCATCGAAATAGCAATTTCCCAAACATCATACAATTCCCAAGATACTCAAGAATATGAAAGCACAACGAAAGGCTAGGATGTTAATTGTTGCTATGGTGTTGATCGGAGTTTCAATTTCTGCAGTACTAACGCTACTTTCGTTAAACGAAAACATCAATCTGTTCTATAGTCCGAGTCAAGTTTATGCAGGGGAGATCCCTCCCGATACATCTATACGAATTGGAGGAATGGTTGTCAAGGGATCTGTGGATCGGGATTCGGATAGCTTGAAAGTAAAATTTGACCTTACCGATACTGCGAAAGTAGTAACTGTTGTCTATACCGGTATCCTGCCGGACTTATTTCGGGAGGGTCAAGGTATAGTGGTATCAGGAAAAATGAAAGAGAATCAATTTCACGCTGATCAGGTTCTAGCCAAGCATGATGAGACTTATATGGCACCGGAAATCAGCGAGTCCATAAAGGCTGCACATGGTCAGCAATCAATAGAATCAGGATACGAACAATGATTCCCGAACTCGGACATTTTTCTCTGATTCTAGCTCTCTCTGTTGGTCTACTACTGTCAACCTTGCCACTGATCGGTGCTCACCGAGGCATAACTACCTGGACTGCCTTTGCCCGACCGGCTGCATTGGCCCAATTCGCATTGATTTCGTTTTCGTATTTTTGTCTTACTTGGGCCTTTCTAAACAATGACTTTTCTGTTTCGTATGTCGTAAACCACTCGAATAGCGAGCTCCCTCTGATTTATAAAATTTCTGGAGTATGGGGAGGACATGAAGGCTCGCTCCTGCTCTGGATTCTGATTCTATCCGGCTGGACTTCGGCCGTAGCTCTATTTTCCAAATCCCTACCCTCTTACCTGTCAAGCCGAGTATTAGCTGTTATGGGTCTGGTTTGTGTTGGTTTTTTACTCTTTACATTGTTCACCTCCAATCCATTTACACGTTTATCACCCGCTCCTCTAGAAGGGCGTGACCTCAACCCCCTACTCCAGGATTTTGGACTGGCCGTGCATCCTCCGATGCTCTACCTTGGCTATGTGGGTTTTTCTGTGCCTTTCGCCTTTTCAATTGCAGCGTTACTGGATGGACGATTCGATTCAGCATGGGCACGTTGGACTCGCCCATGGGCAAATATGGCATGGGTGTTTCTCACAATTGGAATTGCTCTGGGATCTTGGTGGGCTTACTATGAGCTCGGATGGGGCGGTTGGTGGTTTTGGGATCCCGTTGAAAATGCATCCTTCATGCCTTGGTTGGTTGGTACAGCACTGATTCACTCGCTAGCGGCCACCGAAAAACGGGGAGTCTTCAAAGCCTGGACCGTCCTACTAGCAGTTCTGGCTTTTTCTCTTTCTTTACTAGGAACATTTTTGGTCCGATCCGGCGTCCTGATATCCGTGCATGCATTTGCAACTGACCCTACAAGGGGTCTTTTCATATTGGTTTTCCTTGGCATTGTAACTGGTAGTTCCTTACTACTCTATGCCTACAGAACCTCAACCATAATAAGCCAAGTCCGATTCCATCTAATTTCAAGGGAAATGATGATTCTGATAAATAATGTCTTATTCGGAATATTGTGTTTTTCGGTCCTGCTTGGAACGCTTTATCCTTTAATCTTCGATGCATTGAATCTTGGCAAAATTTCGGTGGGACCACCCTATTTTGATTTCATATTCACTTGGCTTGGTTTTCCACTCCTTATCGCAGTTGGTATTGGTGCATTGCTACGGTGGAAAAAAGATGATTTCTCACGAATGCGAAATCGGGTTTTACTGACTGGTATTGCATCCATACTCTGTGGCTTTCTGGTGCCATTTGCAATGCCATTTTACTCATTCGGTCTAGCGGCTGGCATCACCGGAGGCATGCTGGTCATCCTGCTCAGTCTTTCTGTAATTGTAGACAGAATGGGTCAGGTAAACCGCTTGCGAAATCTATGGTCAACGCCACGGGCAATTTATGGGATGATCATTGCTCACATCGGACTGGGAATATTCATCATTGGTGTCACAATGACTACCGTCTACAGTATTGAAAAAGATATTCGCATGCAAACAGGAGATCAGTATGAAATCGAAAACTACACGTTCGTTTTTGAAGATGTAGTCAGTCGTGAAGGACCCAACTACAGCTCCGTAACTGGCTTATTTAATGTGTATCAATCAGGTCGGCATGTTGCTCTCCTTGAACCAGAAAAAAGGGTGTATCGTGTTCAACAAAATCCAATGACAGAAGCAGCAATAGATCCGGGCTTCACCCGTGATTTGTATGTAGCTCTTGGTGAGCCACTTGAAAATTTCCAAGTCTGGGCGGTCAGAATTTACTGGAAACCATTTATTCGCTGGATCTGGTTGGGAGCAATTTTCATGGCTGTTGGCGGACTTCTGGGAGCTACCGACAAACGCTACCGCAGTCGTGTCAGGACCAGACAATTAAAACCTGCACAAATCTAGAATGAATTCATTACATAAGCGATACAAGGGTTTATGGCCTTTCATTATCTTTTGCGCTTTGTCTGTACTTTTGTATATTGCATTAGGCAAAAATCCGGAACATATTCCCTCTCCCTTAATTGGGAAATCTGCACCTGAATTCATGTTATCGGATCTAGAGAACCAATTCTTACTCTCTAAAAAGGACATGCAAGGTCAGGTCTGGCTTCTCAATGTTTGGGCTTCATGGTGTGTTGCCTGTGTTGAGGAACATCCGCTTCTAAATAATCTTTCGGATAGCAGTGATGTACAAATTGTGGGATTAAATTACAAAGATGAGCAGGATGATGCCAAGAAGTGGCTCGAGATGCATGGAAACCCATATAGTTTTATTGCTGTTGATAAAACTGGTAATGTAGGTATCGATTATGGGGTATATGGGGTTCCAGAAACCTTTCTGATTGACAAGGACGGAATGATTCAATATAAGCATATTGGCCCGTTAACTCAGGAAATCATCTTCCATCAGATCATTCCACTTATTGATCTTTTACAAAAGCAGGAATCGTGATTTCGACTATGTTACTAAATCGATTCATCAGCCCTCTCATACTCGTGGTATCAATCGTGATCATCCTTCCAGTGATTGGTCTTGCAGCTGAACCGTTACCGGATTTACCCACTTTTGAACAACAAAAAACCTATGATCGGTTAATCAGAGAGCTGCGCTGTTTGGTTTGTAAAAACCAGAATTTGTTGGACTCCAACGCCGAGTTAGCAACAGACCTGAGAAAAAAAACCCACCAACTGGTAAGTGAGGGTAAGAGCTATGAGGAAGTAGTCGTTTATATGACGGATCGATTCGGAACATTCGTTATGTACCGTCCACCTTTGATGTTCTCAACATATGCCCTTTGGAGTCTGCCATTTTTGGGTTTGTTATTGATTCTATTCTTGATCATCACCCGAATTCGTAAACGCTCGCAAAGCGGACTACTAGAGCTCGGTAAAAACGAACGACAAACTGCAGAAGATTTACTCAACAGACGCAAAGGGGATTCCTTCTTGTGATTCCAGCACTGATCATGCTGTTACTGACTACTGTTGCAATTATTGCGGTATTACCTGTATTGTTGAATCGTTTTCGAATCGAACAAAATGGACGAGAGCACTCAAATACAGACATTGCACTTTATCGAATGGATGAAATTCAGCACATGGATCATGAAGACCGCATAGAGGCCGAGGACGAAATAAAGAACAACTTACTGGAGGACACAAAGACCAAACAAACACTCAATAACAAAATTATTCCGTTTCGGTATTCTCTCTGGATCCCGGTTTTCTTGATCGGTATCTCGCTTGGGCTATATTATCAGATAGGCGATCCATCATTGATGTTTGGTACTGCACAACATCCTCAAACAGAAACCACTGCTATTCCAGAAAATATTGAAGAAATGATCCGTCAACTAGAGGAGAAGATTGAACAAAACCCAAACAACATCGAGTCTCTGGAGGTTGCTGGAAATGTATATTCGACAATCGGAAAATCTCTCAAGGCTGAAGCGGTCTACCGCAGATTAAATGATTTGTCTCCCGGAAACCCTGATTATCTCACCAGTCTAGCGAATGCTGTTATTTTGAACAACAATGACACCTACACACTGGAAGCTGAAACATATATCAAACAGGCACTAGCCATTGACCCACAACATCAAAATGCAATTTGGATTTCAGCGCTAGGTGCAAGTAGTCGAGGGGAAATTGAAAACTCTATTGAGCAGTTGGAATTTCTGTTGACTCTGATTCAGGATGAACAAGAAGTAAGACAATCCTTGTTGACAATGATTAAACAACAGCGAGCATTGTTAAACAACAATGTTGAGAACGCTGAAGTGGATCAGGGTAAAATTTTGACAGTTGAAATTGCACTGGACAAAAACCTATTTCAATATGTTTCTTCAAACGACATCGTTTTCGTTACTGCCAAAGCAACTAATGGACCTCCCGCTCCGCTTGCTATACGCAAATTGGCAGTTGGTGACCTGCCTAAAACTGTGCAATTGTCAAGCGCTGATTCCATGATTGAAAACATGACAGTCGATCAGTTTGAAGACATTATCATTCAGGCAAGAATTTCGAAAAGCGGAACAGCTCAGAGGAATTCGGGAGATGTCGTGAGTAACTCTATCCAAATCTCTGGTGAGCCTGAGGAAATTCTATCACTGACTATCGACGAGATCATTCAATAATCAAGGCCAACATTGACGATCGGAGCAGATTCAGTGAACGATTATTATACACAGAGTACGAAGTCGAGAAATTGAACCGAGTTCCGAACCTTGCAAGATCAGAGAAAACTATCTTGATTTTCCTTGCGCAGATGTTGATTTGAATTCTTTTCCAGTGGTAAGTTTCACCGCATTAGCATCGTCGTTATTGATGTTTAAGCCCTGTTGAGTTGACATCTGTGATGTTGTCAACTTGACTGGATCAATGGCTTTTGCTTTTTGAGTTTCGACAGGTGGTTTTTGCGGTTGGCGTTGCTTATCGGGACTTTCAGCCCCTTTACTCTTGGCGATGCTTTGCCCGTGAAAAGAACTGACTGCATCAATGGTCAACACGGCCGCAGCCAAGGTTCCCTCAACATTCCCCCCAGCGATTAATTCGATTCTTTCAAAGTCCGCATTTCCAGTAAAACGACCGGAAATAATTAATTTTGAGCCAAAAATATCGCCTTCAACATACCCATTCTGACCAATAATCACAGTAGAATTTGAATGAATTTCACCTTTGAAGTTGCCATCAATATGCAAATCATGTTTATCACTACTGATTTCAAGTCGTCCAGTTAACAAAATGCCCGGACCAATTGATGTAATCTCTTTTGTCGTACTGCCCCCTGATTTTCGTTCTAAATTCATTTTGGGCTTTTCTTTCATGTCAGGTGTTCTCATCACCGGTGTGGTGCTGTCGTCGTCCGTTGGTTTTTTGAATAATGACATTGAATATTCTCTCTTTTGTTACAGGGACCCGTGGCGAATAACCCGACCTAAGGTCGTGTCAATTTTGGGATTATATCACCACATCCATAAATTATTTTACGTTGGGAAAAACAAACGTTGATAAATATTATGATATACATTAGACTGAAATTCTCAAGTCTCGCATATCGATACAATCTAAGTTTATTCAACTCTATGAGGATTTCTCTCAAGTCTGAAAGCATACAACTACTCTGATTTGCATGTGAGAAACTTCGACTTCATTTCAATAGTGCAGTTTACAATCATTAGTCCATTCTTGGATTGTCGCATGAAAATGAATATTTTCCGCTTCTTCGTCTCACATAATGACCAATTTATCCAATTGTTCGATATGCATATATAAAGGGTCATCCTGCCGATTATCGTATAATTGAAGTTTCTTGGGCATCATCCGTCCATCATTTATTTTTCGTTAACCAACAATCCAAGTTCATCTCAACCATAATCATCATGAACACATCTGATCTGGAAAATATTATTACTAAAGCTTGGCAGGAACGTGAGAACATTAACCCTAATTCAGTTTCTCCTGAACTTGAAAATTCTATACGCACGAGTATTGAATTGCTTGATAGTGGTCAAGCACGTGTTGCAGAGCCTGATGGCTTGAAATGGAAGGTAAACCAGTGGTTAAAAATGGCTGTACTTCTCTCTTTTCGAATTGATAAGAACCGAGTTATGGGTACTAATCCAACTCAATACTATGACAAAGTTGAAACCAAATTCAATAACTTCGATGAAAATTCCTTTGCTAGCGGTGGGTATCGCGTAGTTCCACCTGCTGTGGTCAGAAAAGGTGCCTATATTGCAAATGATGTCGTATTGATGCCAAGCTATGTGAACATTGGTGCTTATGTGGGTGAGAAAACTATGGTTGACACCTGGGCGACCGTTGGTAGTTGTGCTCAAATTGGTGCAAACGTTCATCTGTCGGGCGGGGTTGGTATTGGCGGTGTATTGGAACCCTTACAGGCATCTCCCACCATCATTGAAGACAATTGTTTTATCGGGGCTCGTAGTGAAGTTGTCGAGGGCGTGATAGTAGGTAGAGGGTCGGTTATTTCGATGGGAGTCTATCTGGGTCAAAGTACTCGAATTTATGACCGAACAACGAAAGAATTAAGTTATGGGTATATTCCACCTGGATCAGTTGTCGTATCTGGATCGTTGCCTGCTCAGGATGGGAGTCATAGCCTGTATTGTGCTGTCATCGTAAAACAAGTTGATGAAAAAACTCGCAATAAAGTTGGCATCAATGACCTTATCCGCAATATCCAACCCTGATTTTGCAATCAATTATTGGGCTGGGAACTTTATCGTAAGCAATACACCCCCCAAAGAACTTGAAGAAATATCCAGAGTTCCGGAGTAACGCTCTACAATTTCATTAACTAAAGACAAACCAATTCCCTGACCGGATGCACGTTCATCCAACCGTACGCCTCTTTTTAGAATATCTTCACGATCATTTGGATTTATTCCTGGTCCATCGTCATGAATTTCAATGATCAAACCTTCGTGTACGACATTCGATTTTCGAATTGATGATGTTCGGCACAGAATCACCCGATTGGCCCATTTAAAAGCGTTCTCAAGAACGTTCCCGAGCAACTCAAATAGATCACCCTCATCACCATAAAATTCAACACCTTGTTCAAGTTCAAACTGAATGTCCAGACCTCTATCAGCATAAATTTTGCAAAGAGATTGCTCCAAACGACGCAGTATTTTTTCAACTTCAACTGCCTTGTGTATTACCGAAAACTCGGATGAAGATGCACGTTTCAATTGATATTCAACAATACTATTCATATCATGGGTTAATTCTTCCAGTCTATTTTGATCTGGTGATTCCTTGCTACCGACCATGATGATAATCTCAGCAAGGGGCGTTTTCAAACTATGTGCAAGGTCTGCTAGTGCATTGCGATAACGTGTCAGGTTTTTTCTCTCATTTTCAATAAACAGATTGATACGAGTACTCAACTGAGCAATCTCGTCTGGATATTGACCCATGATTTTTTCCTGATGTGCATGTTCGATTTGATCAAGTTCTCGACTAACCTGACGCAATGGACTCAAACCCCAAAACAGACTAACTACTTGAACCAACAGCAACACCAGACCTGTCAATCCAAGCGTCTTAAACAATGTCCATCGAAAATCATAGATCCGTTCAACATGCTCGCTCGCATCGTCGACTAGAACCAAAGTAATGTCCTGGCTGATTCCGAACCGAATCCACCCAACTGTCAAACTTGCAATAAATGAACTATCAAGATTATCCCCTGATCGAATTACATCAACCTTCATACTTGTCTTTTTGGGTAGATATTCTGTGAGATTGAACTCGGAGGCGGACATCGATCGCCATATTTCGCGGTTCCAGCCATCCAGAATAAAAGCAAACAAACCAGAATCTTCTCGAAACAAACGTGGCTCTGCGAATCGGCTGATGTACATACCACGACCTCTAGGGTTTTCCAAGGCGAACATTAAGGCATGGAGATTGGCCTGCATCTCACTCGCCACAGATGCCGATGAACTGGATATAAAATTGCGATCAAGTACCCAAATCGTACCGCCTAAGATAAGCAACAGAATCAACGCAAAAGCGCTCAGCAGTCTAACTCTGAGAGATGTTTGTTTCAAAGATGAGGAGGACTTCTAGTCCTTGCTGGTTGCTCTCATTCAGGCCGGATTCTGAATGAGTTGGTAGCCACGTCCTCGCAAAGTTCGAATAAACCGTTCACGGTTTTCGGGATCCAGCTTTGCCCGGAGTCTTCCTACCAACACTTCGATAACATTGCTATCTGGGTCATCATCACCTCGATAGAGTTGATCAGCAAATTCCATTTTTGTCATAACCTTTCCGATGTTCAACATCATATGTTGTAAAAGAACAAATTCATATGCAGTTAAATCCATTTTCTGACCTTCGACGAATACGTCTTGCGTGATGGTATCCAGAGCAATGGCACCATTATTGAGGATTGAACTACTATGTCCAGAAGCACGTCGAACATGTGCATCAATGCGAGCCTTAAGTTCCTCAAAATAAAACGGTTTGGTTAGATAATCATCAGCACCGGATTCCAAGCCTTCAACTTTTTGTCGCCAATGCGAACGTCCGGTGAGAATAAGGATAGGATAGTTTTTCCCGCTTGAGCGTAATTTCTGGATTAATTCAATCCCATTTAATTTGGGAAGACCAAGATCAATGATTGCAAAATCTATCGAATACTCCAGTCCAAAAAAAAGCCCTTCTTCCCCATCCGTTGCGGTATCAACCAGATAACCGCATTCTTCAAGCTTTGCAGTTAATTGCAAACCTAAGTCTTTTTCATCTTCGACAAGTAATATTCTCATCGAGAGAGTTCTCTTAGATCAGGTTCCATTGGATCAACATCAATAATGACCAGTTTGCCATCATATCTTTGCAGTTTGAAGCGATAATACCGAACTCCGGTATTGTCATCCTCCTTGTCAAAATACTGGAGTATCGTCCACGCTTCATATTGTTGAATATCTCGCACAATATCATGAATGCTGGCATGGGTAAAACCTTGATTCTGAATATTGTTAATACTCTCAGTTTGGGCATTCGTCGATTGAACTTGTTGAGCACTAACTCGAAATACAGCACCCAGTATTATCAATAATACAAACAACAGAATAGTCGCTTTTTTAAACATTGGCGAATCTCAGCAAGCAAATTCATTTGCAAAATTTGCTCAATTAACTGGCACTACACTTACACTCACCCTGATGGTCTGACCGGGATGATTCTGGGTTCGACCTGTGAATATCTGACCATTGTATTCATAGGTTACGTTATAACCCTGAAACCGCTGTTCTGTCGAGACATTATTTACTGTTCGGCAACGTTGCTCATAAACTGTACGACTGTTGGATTTCTGGTTCTTTTTTTCAATGTCATGACCAATGGAACCGCCAAGAACTACACCAGCGAGTGTTGCAGCATCCCTACTTTTTCCAGAACCAAATTCATTACCAACACTACCTCCGATGATAGCACCGAGAATAGCTGGGGTACTTGAGTATTCTTCGGACTTGACCTGAACTGGTTCCTGCCAACACTCTTGGGTAGGATTACTAACCTGAACCGCTTGATAAATGGGTTCGGATCCGATTACACGTGCCTCCGCAATGATTGCTGATGACTGAGCAATGGCGCCTGTAGACCAAAACAAGAAAACAATAGATGCAAAGATCGGGCGCACGGTCTGCTTGGGATTAAATTGATTTAAATTCATCATGAAAACTGATACTGACTATATTAGTCAAAATCATAATCAATGAGCATGAATATTGACTGAATAAAATAACAATCGGACTGCTCATTATAAGCAATTTTATAAATTTGATGACTTTACTACCTCTAGTAGTTCAATCTCGAAAATGAGCGCCTGATTTGGACCAATTACGTTCTCAATTCCTGTTTCTCCATATGCCATCTCAGGTGGCAATGCGACCTTCCAAATATCTCCAGGACGCATTAACTGCAAGACTTCACTCCATCCGGGGATAATACCGGTTAATGAAAAACGAGCCGGATTATCCCGAGTACGACTACTATCAAACACTGTACCATCAATTAATTTTCCCTCGTAGTGAACAATCACTGTATCTTCAAGGGTCGGAGAAGGTTCTAATGGATCGCCTGCTTCAATGATTTGATACTGAACTCCAGATTCTGTGACAGAAACTCCTTCTCTGGACTTATTTTCTTCAAGATATGCGAGACTTTTAGCAGCATTTTCTTGAGCTTTCTGTATCATTTCCTCCTGAATTTGCTGTTGTCTTGCAACCATTACATCGACCATTTCTTGCTCGCTCATTGCTGGATCTTCCCCTTTCAATGAACTTTCAACCGCTTCGAGGAAGAGGGCCATATCAAGGTCCGGCATGGTCTGAATTTGAGCCAAAATACTCTGCCCTATCTGATATCCAACAACATAAGAAAATTGTTTATTTTCATCATCCAGATTAGGTTGATCTTGCGATTGTACGGAGGTACATATCAAAGCTGAAGCAAGTGATACAGTAATAATTGGTAATGTTTTATAAAAATGCATTTGTGTTAAACCTTTGAAGAAGAATATAGATGGAAGGAGTATAAGTAATAAGTATATCTGAAACTCTTGTGCGGTACTTCGAAACTAAATTGAATTCACAAGGAAATAGCATAAACACACTATTGACTATCCCATCGGGAAGATCATGCATCATATTCTATTTTTCTTGGTACCCGAGTGCTCAGTTTGCATACGATCTCATATGTATTTGTACCTGCCCAAGTCGCAACCTCATTGACCGAGGGCCATTCTCCCCAAAGAACCGCCCAATCTCCAGTTTGGACATTTTCAATATTACTAACATCCACAGTCATCGAATCCATCGATATCCTACCCACAATGGGGGCTTTTTGTTTATGAATCACAACATAAGCTGAATCATGCATCATCCGAAAAAAACCATCACCATAACCAATTCCCAGATTAGCAATTTTCATCGACTTTGGTGCAGTATAGGTTCTTCCATAACCGATGGTGTCGCCCTGTTTCAGCCTTTGAAATGAAATCACTCTTGCTTGTAGTTTCATGACAGGCCTTAGACCGCAACCTGTATTATTCTGGTCTAACGGAGAAATTCCATATAACATGATACCTGGACGAACCCACTCAAAGTGTGAATCTGGCCAACACATAATTCCAGCAGAATTGGCAAGACTCCTCTCTCTTTCAAAACCGGTCGTAATCTGGATAAATTTTTGAATCTGTTCATTGGTAAAGTCATTTTTCCAGTCTTCAGCAATCGCGAAGTGTGATATTAGCCTGATACTTGCAATATGAGGACTACGTTCAAGCGTTCGAAAAGCCTGTCCAAATTCATAGTGATCCATACCAAGACGATTCATTCCAGTATTACACTTCAACCAGATATCGATAGGCTTACCGGAATAATCGTCTATCCACTTAACCTGATGGAAGGAATGAATAACTGGCTCTAACCGACTGCTAGCACATTGCCTAAGTTGTGATGGCAAGCATAAACCGGACAGGATCAGCAAGGGCGACTTGCTATCTATTTTTCGCAAGAAAAGTCCTTCTTCAATAGTCGCCACGGCAAATCCATCGACCTGGGTTTTCAAGTCTTGAACAATGATTTCCATATCATGTCCGTATGCATTGGCCTTTACTACGGCGATAAGCTTGGATTTTGGTGTCAATCTGCGAATGGTATTGATGTTGTCTCTTAGTGCAGATAGATTTATCAGAGCACAGGTTTTCCAATCAGTATTCACATTAAACAAACATGCAGTAAGTGATTCGCTTGAGAGTCAAAAAGCCGAATCAAAAGGAATCATCCGGAGCATAGTTCTGAAAACGGGTAAGATTCGATTTATACGTTAGCTTGACCGAATCGATGGGGCCATTTCGCTGTTTACCGATGATGATCTCACCCGTACCTTTGCCATCTGAACCAGGATCATTCACTTCATCCCTGTGAATGAACATGATGACATCGGCATCCTGTTCAATCGCTCCTGATTCTCGAAGATCAGAGAGCTTCGGTCTCTTTTCTGTTCTTGTTTCGATTGATCTGTTCAATTGTGATAAAACTACAATCGGAACATCCAACTCTTGAGCCAGTAATTTTATATTCCGTGTTATCCCAGAAATTTCAGTTGCTCGATTATCCACATTCTCAACTCCGTGCATAAGTTGCAGATAGTCCACTACAAGTAACCCCATTTTGCCATAATTTGATTGCATCATTCGACTTCTCGATCGTAATTCATTTACGTTGAGGCCACTTGACTCATCAACAACTATCGGCACTGACTGAAGTGTCTCAACTGCAATGTTGATCCGAGGCCAGTCTGCATCATCGAGCCTTCCTGTTCGAATCCGATTCGAATCAACTCCGCTTAATGAGGACAATAATCGCATTGTTAGTTGTTGGCCTGACATCTCTAGACTAAATATACCGACGGGTTGAGTTTGTTTCACTCCTACATATTCAGCAATATTCAAGGCTAATGAGGTTTTACCCATAGATGGACGTCCAGCTACAACGATCAAATCTCCCCTTTGTAAACCGCTCGTTAATCGGTCAATTTCTATAAAACCAGTGGGTATTCCGGTAATACCGGTTGAAGACTGTTGCAGTTCCTCGATCCGGTTTATTACATCCGGTACCAAATGCCCTATAGATCTGAATTCTTTTCGACGGCTATCGTGACGTTCGGAAATTTTCAGAATCAATTTTTCGGCCTTATTCAGTACATTCTCGGTAGACTCACCATCTGGATGATACGCATGTTCTAGGATCTGGTTTGAGCCATTAATCAGAGCACGTAAAATTGAATTATCCCGAACAATCTTGGCATAGGTGAGTAAATTCGCGACTCCAGGTGTATTCTCAGCCAATCTAGAAAGATAGGCTATCCCTCCCTGTTTTTGGAAATTTTCTTGATCAGTGAGTTTTTCTGAGACTGTCACAACATCTACAGGGTTGTTAGTATTCACCAGTTCGATCATCGCATTGAAGATGGTTTGATGTTTTATATGGTAAAAATCTTCAACTGTGACTATAGAATTGACATCATCCCATTTTTGGTGGTCCAACAATAGACTACCTAGTAATGACTCCTCTGCTTCAATTGAATTTGGAGGAATTTTCGCTGTTCGTTGTACAGGAGGTTGGGGGACGAGATGGACTTGTTCGTTCACGACTGAATAAGCGATTTGGTTATGCCTAAAGCATACCGAAATGAACACGACCTGTCATCATTTTTCAGCATTCTTGCCCTAAAAAATGCAAGAAAATTTTGGGTCTTTCCAAAAATCAGAGAGATGCTAGAATTTGTTGTTACGACCTATTATCCGAAATAAACAATTCACTGATTTTGG